>JBFKJL010000001.1:0-30659 GCA_041631795.1 Saprospiraceae bacterium
ATCATGATATTAATGAGCAATGGATAATGGATAATGATTATGAAGCAATCTGTCTCTCGACCATTGGCAGACATAGCCTTGGCGACGTCATACCGCCATCAAAAAATAAAATATAAAAACATTCATCATCCTGGCGCACCCTTATTTGGACATCTTCCCTACGTGTATAAAAGCACTCGATTTGTACCTTGTCAAAATGCTTCTTGTAATTTACCCTGAAGGAGAAATCCCTTCAGGGTTGGTGGAGCCGCCGGGAGTCGAACCCGGGTCCAGACAAAGCACCAATAAGCTTTCTACATGCTTAGTTACCGGTTTATGTTTAGGAGGTGCCCTGGCCCAGTAACAGCCATGAACGCCTCTGATCTCCTAAAGTTTCGCGCACCGGCCGGAACACTCCGGTTTGCTATCCTGAGGGTTTGATGATATGCGTCACAGGTGTGTATCAGGAGTCAACCTGGAGGCATAAAAGCTTTCTAATTCCTTGAATTAGGCAGCTAAAGCGAATCTGTTATCGCCAATTATTGTTTCGATGTCCATTTGTTGACGGAGTGAGAAATCATTGCTCCGGCATGCTTACGTATCGGGAATCTCTCCTGTCGATACCATTTCAGCCCCATATTTTCAAAGAACGGTCGAATAATCATAACTCTAAATATTCTGATATTGTTCCCTGATTGAGGAAAATCTTAAGGATAATATATACGACAAACTTTGAGTAGATACTACAACTAACTTCTGCGGAAAGTAAGACCGCGCTACTCCAGCACATAATCCACCGTGCTCACCACCCTGATGATCTTGTCCGGAAAGAACACTTCGTTCTCATTCGTCCTGTTGCCCGGCAGGATCTGGAAGACTCCCTGGTTTGCTCGCCGGATCACACCGACCCTGGAACTGGAATTTGCGGCAAATTCCTCGGCGGCGGCTTTGGCTTCACGTGTGGCCTCCGCCAGCATTTCTTTTTTGAGCACCTTGAACTTTGTAAAATAATACTTCGGCCCAGAAGCCCATTTATCAGACTGGATCAACAAGCCCTTGGCAATCAGCTCCGTTACAGCCTCTGACGCTGACCGAACCTTCTCGATATCATTGGTGGTGACACTGACGCGGACATCGGCATTGAGTCGCGTAGGTGCCCCCTGGTAGTTGTTTTGATAGATATTAATTCCCTCAATGCTGATCTCGTCTTGTGTAAACCCCTTTTCAGTAAGGAAATTTTTGATCTCGGTTTCAACCTCCCTGATACTGGATTGTATGACGGCCACCGTATTGGCGCCAAACTGGGCGTGAATACTCCACCAGGCCTTGTCCGCCATGACCTCGCGCTCGGATAATCCCTTGACTGTCACATAATTTGACGTAGGCCTGACTTGCTTCAATCCGAAGGCGAGGATAACACATCCCAGGATAAATCCCCCGGCAAGAACAAATGCGGCTTGATTATACATGTCGTTTCAAAAAATTAATGACATTGTTGTAAATACGGTCTTCAATATTATCATAAGGATTTTTAACAAAATTCCTGCTTGTCAGCTTTTCATAAAGATCGATGTATTTATGACTCACTGAGTCGATGAAGCTGTCTGGCATCTCGGGCATGGTTTGTCCCTCAAGTCCCTGGAAGCCCTGGGACATCAGCCACTCCCGGACAAATTCCTTAGACAACTGAACTTGCTGCTCGCCGCTCTCAAGACGTTCGCGGTAGCCTTCCTGCACATAATATCTTGAGCTGTCAGGCGTGTGGATCTCGTCAATCAGCATGATCTCATCCTTGTACTTTCCAAACTCGTACTTTGTATCCACGAGGATAAGCCCCCTGTCCCGGGCCATTTTAGTGCCCTGGTAAAACAAGGCCAGGGCAAATCTTTTAAGCTGTTTCCATTCATCGCGCTTGACGATTTTCTGATCAAGCAAAGCCTCTTCCGAAATATCCTCGTCATGTCCTTCCTCGGCTTTCGTGGCCGGGGTGATGATGGGATTGCTGAAACGCTCTCCTTCCCGCATCCCATCCGGCATTGTCACACCGCAAAGGGCTCTGCCACCCGCCTTGTATACCCGCCAGGCATGGCCGGCGAGATAACCTCTGACCACAACTTCCAGTTTAATGGGCCTGGCCTTGTAACCAATCGTGACATTGGGATCAGGTGTGTCAAGCAGCCAGTTGGGAACCAGCGTTTCGCACGCCCGCATGAAATGTGCGGCAATCTGGTTGAGGACCTGGCCTTTGTATGGTATCGGCTTCGGCAGAATATGATCAAATGCGGAAATACGGTCAGTGGCTATAGAAATGAACAGGTTCCCAACTGTATAGGTATCCCTGACCTTTCCGCGATAAACACCCGTTTGACCGGGAAATGTATATTGTGTGTCCTTCAACATAGTGGTCTGGTTGAGAGCTTCCTGTGTTGAATACCACAGGAAACCTGAACATAAGCACATTTTACGACATTATACAATGTTACAGGGCAGGAAAACGCCCCAATTCACAAATTTCTTTATGCTTATGAATTCAATATCCGTCCAAGAACTTAAGAAACGCCTTGATAAAGGTATGGATACACAAATCATAGATGTCCGGGAAGAAGATGAATATGCCTATGCCAATATTGGTGGTGAATTGATTCCCATGGGTTCTGTGCCACACAATATCGACAGGATCAGCCCCTCACGTTTCGTCGTCATGGTTTGTCATGCCGGGATACGAAGCGCAGCAGTCATCAATTACCTCGAAACCAACCATGACTTCGACAATCTTTACAACCTCGAAGGTGGGATCACGGCATGGGCCCAAAACGTTGATCCGACCATGCCTACATATTAATAATTTATTTAATGTGTATTAATTGCGTTTCCAGAAGTATGGAGAAAAGATGACCAGGAGGGTGAAAAGTTCTAGTCGCCCCAGCAACATGAGCACGATCAGGATCCACTTGCCCGTCACGGGCACCTTGGCAAAATTTTCAGCTGGTCCCAGGTCTGCAATGGCGGGGCCGACATTGCCCAGCGATGTTGCCACAGCGCCAATGGAAGAGAGGAACGGCTGGTCGAAATCCCTGAAAATGACCATCATAAAAAGGGAACCGGCCACGAAGAGCAGAAGGTAAAAAAGGAAAAACACAAGAATATGGGTCAGGACCCTGGGAGCCACAATTTCACCATCCACCTTGATCCTGATGATGGCCTTCGGATGCAGAAGCCTTTTTAATTCCAGGACAGAATTCTTGAACAGGACAAGATGCCGGATAATTTTTATACCCCCGCTCGTTGATCCTGCACAGGCACCGATAAACAGGAGCAGGAAAAACACAAAGATCAAAAGTGTGCCCCACTGGGTATAATCCGCCGTCACGTAACCCGTGGTTGTCAAAAGGGATATGGTCTGAAAGGCCGCCTCTCTGAACGACTGTTCCCATGCTGTATTTCCCGAAATGAGAAGCACAGCTGTCACACTGAGTACAAGAAGGCCGAACAGGGCTGTATATGTTTTAAATTCATCGCTTCTTATCACACTTTTGAATCGTCCACGTACGGCAAAATACAAGACAGTATAATTGGTTCCTGCAATAAACATGTAAACGATCAGGATATAATGGATGACAGGGCTTTCAAAATAGGCGATGGATGCGTTTTTCGTTGAAAAGCCCCCTGTAGCCATTGTCGTCAAAGCGTGGTTAAGGGCATCAAAGAAATTCATCCCTGCCACTGCGAGTACAATAACAAGGGATAAGGTCAGTCCCAGGTAGATGAACCATAGACGTTTAGCCGTTTCCTTGATGCGTGGGTGGATTTTGTCTGAGGTCGGACCCGGCGCCTCCGCAACAAAGAGCTCAACGCCCCCAATCCCGAGGAGTGGAAAAATGGCTACTGTCAACACGATAATACCCATACCACCAATCCACTGCGTGAGGCTCCGCCAGAATAAAATGGCTCTGGGGACGCTTTCAATATCCAGGATGACAGTAGCCCCGGTTGTCGTCAGCCCGGAAACACTTTCAAAGACAGCCTGGGAAACCGTAGGCAAAACACCGCTGAAATAATAGGGCAAAGCGCTGAACAAAGACACGGCAATCCATCCGCCAGCAACGATGAGGAAGCCTTCTTTCTTATGAATAGCCCTTGAGGTATTTCTGGTGAGATACCACATGCTACAGCCCGATATACCGGCAAGGAAGGCCGCCCATATAATGGCAGGACGACTGCCCTCCCCAATCGAGAACGGAAGTGCCAGGAGCATGAAACTGCCCAGGAGCATGATCAGGATGCCGATCACATTGATGACGATGCCCTTGTTTATCACTATTTGAATATTTTTTCAACTTTCGTTATTGCCTCAGGCAATGCCAGGATGATCACCTTGTCGTTCTTTTCAAATTTAAAATCTTCATCGGGAAAATGGCTTTCATCGCCGCGTACCACCCCTGCAATGACCGAGGATTTTGGAAACCTGAGATCCCTGATTGAAGTATTGCAGATCCTGGTCCTTTTGTGTACGGTAAACTCGATGATCTCGGCCTCCACTCCGTGGAGGCTCGCAATAGCCTCAATCTGTCCTTTGCGCACAAAACGGAATATGTTGTTCGCGGCAATCAGTTTCTTATTGATGATCGTATCAATGCCGATATTCTGGGAAATATGGGTATAATTGACATTCTCCACGAGGGAGATCGTTTTCATAACGCCCTGATCCTGGGCCATCAGGGAATTGATGATGTTGCTTTCTGAATTGGGCGTGAGCGCTATGAACGCATCCATTTCCGAAAGGCCTTCTTCCTTGAGGGCCTCTATGTCTCCGCTTTCCACATTGATCACCAGAGCATGCTTGAGCTGACGGACAAACTCCTTGGCGGCATCCTCATCCTCCACCATCACTTTGACATCGTACTTGGTTTCAAGTTCCTGGGCCGTGCGCAGGGCCAGGTTGGTATCGCCGACGATCATCACATCCCGCACAGATTTGAGTTGGGTTCCTGCAAAAGCACGGGCCGCACCTATAGACTTGCTATCGACCGAAATATAAAGGTGATCCCCTTCCCGGACCACGGTGTCTTCATCCGGGATGATTGTCGTCTGGCCGCGGAGCAGGGCGATGCCTTTGAGGTGAAAATCCCCGGTCATCCCGCCGATCTCGCTGAGGGTGCGATTCTTCACGAGACTTTGTGAGTCCACAGTGAAACCGAGTATGGAGATCTTCCCATTTTCAAACTCAAAGAGATCTGTAAAAGAAGCCCTGTGCAACAACCGGTCAATTTCCAGTGCCGCCAACTTCTGCGGAGAGATCAGGACATCGACTCCCAACTCCTTATACTTTTGCCTGTTGCTCTCCTCCAGGTGCTCAATATTTGAAATACGGGCCACCGTCCGTTTTGCACCCAACTTTTTCGCAAGGATGGCCGAAAGGAGATTCGTATCCTCTGACGCTGTCACAGAGATAAACAACTGCGCCTTATTGATTTTGGCTTCAGACAGGGTTTCAAAATTGGCTGCATCTCCCCTCATGGTCAGCACATCCAGGTTGCGCCCTATTTGACTGATCCGTTTCTCATCCGTATCGATAACAGTGATGTCCTGATTTTCTTTAGCCAGTAAACTGGCGAGGTGAAACCCCACGGCGCCTCCCCCTGCAATGATGATTTTCATATCACTTCAAAGATATTAATTTGATGTTTGGGATCTCCATTCCGGTTGGGCAAGACGGCTCTAAATAATGATCTTTCACAACCCGGAAAATACGCGTCAAATGTACGCTACTTCCCCTAATAAAGGATCAAAATGACTTATTGAATGATATTGACTTCCGGCTCCAGGTCAATATCGTAGATCTCGAGAATATTTCTTCTTATGGAATTTGCCAGGGCCAGGATATCCGCCCCTGACCCGCCACCATAGTTCACCAGGACGAGCGCCTGGTTCCTGTGAACCCCGACGTGGCCTTCCCTGTACCCCTTCCATCCGGCCTTGTCGATCAGCCATCCCGCCGGGATTTTGACCTGATCATTGCCAGCCGGGTACGACGGCAACTCGGGAAACGATGTCAGAAGTTTATTAAAATGGGATTGCGGTACGATGGGGTTTTTAAAAAAACTGCCCGCATTGCCGAGCTTCGCAGGGTCTGGTAATTTGGACTGCCGCACAGCAATGACAGCATCAGCGATATCCCCGATTGACGGATCGGTAACGCCCATGTCCTCAAGTTCTTTCTCAAGCGCCCAGTAATCTGAACTGATCGCATGATGCCCGGGTTTTGTCAGTCTCAGCACCACCCCCGTTATGATATACCTGCCCTTCCAGGGTCCTTTAAAGTGGCTATACCTGTAGTCAAACCCACATTCAAGGCGGTGAAAATTCACCTGGCAGTCAGTCTTTGTATCATAGGCATATACGCAATGCAGGACATCCGAGAGTTCTTTGCCGTAAGCGCCGATATTCTGAATAGGCGCAGCACCGACAGTGCCTGGGATCAGGGCGAGGTTTTCAATGCCTCCAAAATCTTCATTTACTGCCCAGAGCACAATATCATGCCAATTCTCCCCACCACCGATATGGACAAGGACATCGCTATCATTGTCTTTGACGATGGTCCTGCCCCTGACGGCATTGATGAGGATCAATTCGTCAAGATCCCTGGTTATAAGCATGTTACTCCCCGCCCCCATGACGATATAGTCATCATTGAGCGTGTGCGCCAGATGATGAAGATCATTCACGGATGAAAACCATACCATCGTCCTTGCTTTGTGCGCAATGTGGAAGGTATTATAAGGTGCCAGGTCAATATTGTTTTGGACGACCATTATAACTCACTCGCGGGATCGGATATACGTTTGAGCATCGGCGCATTAAAGTCATACTGCAATCCAATATGGAAATTATTGGCCTCAAGATCAGGATTAAAGCCATACCTGACAAAACCATGGACTGTAAAGCCTGAAAGACCGAAGCCATACCCGGCCTGGATCACATAGGTCTTGAAGTATTCCCGGACCACACCCTGCTCTTCATAGCTGTTCTTCAATCCAAACAGTTCAGTCCTGTTGTACTGCACACCCCCTCCAATGGACAGGCCAAAACGCCCTTCGCGGTTGAGGCCAGAAAGGCCGGCAAAATTCATTTTGGCCATGATCGGGAATGAAACGGCTCCGACACCCTTGAAATCCTTCAATGCAATACCAAGGGGGGCTATGACAGCCTGCGACTCGATGGATAGCGAAACGTTTTCCCCACCTATCCATATTTTTGGTCCCAAACCGACATTGAGCAAAAAACTTCCGTTGCCCCCGTAGGCAATGTCATCATCTGGATTGGACAGTCGCTGGTAAAGGTCATTGGTCACTGTAGCCCCGATCCCAAACTGACCATGCCCAATCACGGAGCTCAAAAGAAAAAATATGAGAACTGTAATATTCCGGATCATGCTTTTATGTATTTTTTCCATTTCTTAACGGTTAAATCTTCCCATTTCATACTTCAAACTGGAGTTTTGCCAACTGGCTATAGACGCCATCATCTTTCCGAGACAGAATTTCATGCGTCCCCTGTTCCACAATTTCACCATTTTCGAGGACATAGATACAATCAACTTCCTTGATGGTGGCAAGACGGTGAGCAATGATAAGGGAAGTCCTTCCTTTCATGAGGTAGTTCAATGCATCCTGGACCACTTTTTCTGATTCAGCGTCCAGGGACGAGGTCGCCTCATCGAGGATCAGAATGAGAGGGTCTTTCAGAATCGCCCTTGCAATGGCAACACGCTGTCTTTGGCCACCAGATAATTTAATGCCCCGCTCCCCAACAATCGTATTAAAACCATCCGGAAACTTTTCAATAAAATCCAGTGAATGGGAATATTCAGCGGCCTTCAGAATATCCTCTTCCGAGGCATCCGGCCGGCCATAAAGGATGTTCTCCCGGATTGTTCCTCCAAAAAGCAGAACCTCCTGGGGTACAACAGCAATCTTTTTTCTCAATTCGGTCAGGTCATATGCATCGAGATCATTGCCATCAAGGAGGATCCTCCCTTTTTGGGGATCATAAAAATGCAATAACAATTGCGCGATGGTCGACTTGCCGGCTCCACTCTGACCGACAAGAGCCACTTTTTGTCCGTTTTCAATCTCAAGTTTCACACCTTTCAATACAGCAATGTCAGGGCGTGTTGGGTAGCTAAAATGGACATTTTCGAACACAATATCCCCTTTCACACCGTCCAGCCTCTTTCCATCTATCCTCTCTGGGTCAACCTCCACTTCATTATCGAGGATGTCCTGGATCCGTTCTGTGGCGCCGACAGCGCCAGCAATCGATGTGTAGAGGTTTCCAAATGAAGCGATGGCGCCTCCGATCACCATTGTGTAGATGACAAAGGAAAACAGGGATCCGGCTTCCATATGGCCTTGTTGTACCAAAACAGCCCCCTGCCAGAGAATGAAGAGCAGGCCACCGAAAATCAGGGTAATGATAAAAGCAAAAAAAACACCCCTGATCCTGGCATACCGCAAAGAAATGCCAACCACCTTCTGGATGATGTCTCCATATCTGGAGAGTTCATAAAGCTCATTGGTGAATGATTTGACGACGCTGAAATTCTGGAAGGTTTCTTCAACCACGACATTGGCATCTGCCAGGGCCTTTTGTCTTTTTTTCGAGATCCGGCGGATATACCTCCCGAAAACTACTGCGAGAATGATCACAGCAGGAAAAGTCATCAGCATGATGATGGACAACTTCGGCGTGAGCCATGCCAGGATGACAATGCCACTCACCAGGACAACGATCTGTCTCAGGAATTCGGCAAGAGTAATGGATAGAGCCCCTTGCAGTTGTTCCACATCGGCAGTTATCCTGCTTGTCAGTTCACCCACCCGGTTCTCTTCGAAAAAAACAATTGGCTGCGTGATCAACTTTTTATACAGGTCCTTACGGATATCTGCCATGCCTTTCTCGCTGACAACGGCAAATAAAATGGTTCTCAATAAAGAGATCCCGGCCTGAATGATCACCAGGACCATCAGGAAGATCCCCATCTGTGTAAGGTCCGGTTTAAAACTGAAAGGATAACTTTTTCCCTCTCCAATAGCGATATTGACCAGTTCACCGGCAACACCGGGAATGAGCATAAAGATCAGGCTGCCTAGAATGAGAAGGACCATACCCCCAGCAAAGTACCACCTGTAAGGGCGCACATATTTCAGCACTTTTGAGGCACGTTTGATGCCTTCAAATCCAATTTTTCCGGTCTTTTCGTTTGATGCCCTCATATTCGGTCGCCCATTTTGCACGGACAATTATTAACACAATAAACTGTAAATTGATCGATTATACCAAGGAAAAAATGGAAAGAGATCAGAATAAATTCGTGCAAAGCAGCATGGCACTGCTCAAATACTACAAGACGATCACCGACCAGTGCCTGGATCAGCTGACTGAAAATGAAATCAGGTACAGGCCAGACGACAGCCAGAACAGCATTCTTATCATTATTCAACACCTTATAGGCAATATGCGCTCAAGGTGGACAAATTTCTTAACAGAAGATGGCGAAAAACCCTGGAGACACCGGGATAAAGAATTTGAAGATTCTGGTATCCCGGTCAAAGATTTAATGCAGGATTGGCAAAACGTATGGGCACTCGTGTTTGGTGAACTTGCCAAAATTGAAGACTCCGATCTTGAGAATTTGGTCTATATAAGGAATATGGGCCACACCATACGCGAGGCCATTCACAGGCAAATGACACACTGCGCTTACCATACCGGACAAATAGTTTTACTCGGTAAAATGTATAAAGGCCGGGATTGGCAGGCCCTGACGATCCCCAGGGGCAAGTCAGAATCTTTCAACGCTGCCCATTTTACCAATGAAAGATCAAGGAAACATTTTACAGATGAATTCCTCCAGGACGATTAGGATCTGCCCGTGATCTGGAAAACTATTGTTCCACACATATCAGCTGCGGAAGACCTTTTAAACCAAAAATCATTGGATTTTCGAACTGCCAAAGAGACCAGGCTCGGCGTATTGATACTTGAATCATTGGGATTGAAATCAGCGCTGATGACCTTTCCCCTGCTGTTAACACAAATATCCACAGCCACATGACCGGAATTTTCGGACAGGATGAGGATATTGGGTTGCTGGAGCAAACCCCGGCCACCAAGTCCATTCTTGATGAAAAGTGTCAGGTCCTCATCAACATAAATTTCATTGACTGAGTCATCAATAAAAAAGTCATCTTCCTCCTGGATCTGAATGTCCTCAGGATCTCCAGGGTCTTTTTTCGGGTCAATATCATCTGCTGTCGCGGTATCCATCGCATCATTTTCCGGGACTTCGGGATGATAACCGCTGTGGAGAGTATCCGTTCTCGCGGGGAGATCGGTCCTGGCATCTTTGGTCACAGGGGAAGATTTCCCGGTTTTTCTCGCTTCCGCTTCTTTTGATCTGCTGATGTACTGGCTGCAGTACTTCCTGGATTGAACGAGGGCCCTGCTTGAACCCAGATCGACAGCGGCACTGATCACTTCACAAGCCTTATCTTCTTCTTCGAGCGCGAGGTAGGCTTCAGACAATGCCAGCATAGCCTCAACATCTTTATCATCGACAGCATAGTGAATACCTAATGTCTGTGATGCCGCGTCATAATCATTGAGTTTGAATTCCGCAAGTCCCAGCAGTTTTATACTTCGGGCATTGAGTCCTTTAATGCCTATGTATTCAAGGATATCCTTCCTGACGCCTTTGTAGGCCGCCAGGGCGTATTTCGCCTCAGCTTTGAGCAATAAGACATCCTTGTATCCAGGATTCGACTCAATGATCTTATTGCACTCAGAAATGGCCTCTTCATACCTGTTTGTTTCGAGGAGATATTCAGCTTTCACATAAATAAACCCAAGCTCGGATTCCAATCCCTGCGCAGAGGCATAGAAGCTTGCAAGGATCAATACGCCTGTTGATATAATCTCTTTCATATTTGTTTCACAAAGTGTACATAAAATTTCGTGCCAGTCATTGATTAGACGAGCATCAGTCAAAAAAGATTGTTATCACCGATTAAATTGACTTTAATCTTTCGTTAAAGCCAAAAGTGAAATGGTCTGTCATTTTGTCACATCTGTGATTGAAAAAGTCTATTTTTGTGCTCTGTTCGATCAACCACTGAATAAAAAGATGTACGATAACAATCCAACACTCGAGGGTCTGACTAAAAACCTGGATGAAAATAAGCAAGGCCAGGTTTATTCACAAGTAAATGGGCCTAAAGACGTACATAAAAAATTCTACATCGAAAGCTATGGCTGTCAAATGAATTTCAGCGATTCTGAAATTGTCGCCTCAATCCTTGCGGAAGAAGGCTTTGGGGCCACGGATCTTTACGATGAAGCTGACCTCATTCTGATCAATACCTGTTCGATCAGGGAAAAAGCCGAAGAAACCGTTCGCAAAAGACTCCGTTTATTCGATAAGGTCAAGGCAAACAAACCAGGCACCCTTGTGGGTGTGCTGGGTTGTATGGCAGAAAGATTAAAATCCAAATTCCTGGAAGAAGAAAAATTGGTCGATATCGTGATTGGCCCGGATGCTTACAGGGATCTTCCGACCCTGGTCGCTGATGCTGAAGAGGGCAACCGGGGGGTCAATGTCTTTTTGTCCAGGGAAGAAACGTATGCGGACATTTCACCGATGCGCCTGGGTTCGAATGGCGTCTCTGCATTTATTTCGATTATGCGAGGGTGTGACAATATGTGTTCTTTTTGTGTCGTCCCGTTTACGAGAGGCCGGGAGCGCAGCCGTGATGCATATTCGATTATAGCGGAAGCTTCTGATCTTTTCGAAAGAGGCTACAGGGAGGTTACCCTGCTCGGTCAAAATGTCGATTCCTACAAATGGGAAAATCCTCAAACGGGAAATACTGTGTCTTTTGCTGACTTGCTGGTGATGGTCGCTTCAGTTCATCCATTATTGAGAGTACGGTTTTCGACATCCCATCCCAAGGATATCACCGATGATGTCCTGTTTGCTATCAGGGATTATCCCAATATCTGCAAATACATCCATTTGCCTGTTCAGTCGGGGAATTCCAGGATCCTCAAGCTAATGAACCGTACGTATGACCGCGACTGGTACAAACAAAAAGTCCGGCGGATATACGAGATCGTGGAGGATTGCGCCATTTCATCAGATATCATTACGGGGTTTTGCTCGGAAACGGAAGAGGAACACAGGGATACCTTATCCATGATCCCCTGGGCCAATTTCAGCATGTCCTACATGTTTTATTATTCAGAAAGGCCGGGCACGCTTGCAGAACGCAAATACGATGACGATGTCCCCATGGAAGTGAAGAAGCGCAGGCTGAGCGAAGTGATCCGCTTTCAGAACCAGGTCTCATACAAGCACAATCAGAATGATATTGGAAAGGTCTTTGAAGTCCTCATTGAAGGCGATTCAAAAAGATCCGATCTCGACTTTAAAGGACGTAACAGCCAGAACAAGATGGTCGTTTTTCCAAAAAAACAGGGCCTCAGGGCAGGAGATTATGTCCATGTGATGATTGAAAGTGCATCCAGTGCCACTCTCATAGGTTCAATAGTCGAAACGCCATGAATGTCCAATCCGTCAAACAACGTTATGCCATCGTCGGGCGGTCCCCCCTGCTGACAAGGGCGCTTCAAACGGCATTGCGTGTGGCATTGACCGACCTGACAGTCCTTATTGAAGGTGAAAGCGGTGTGGGGAAAGAGGTCTTTTCAAAGATTATCCATGAAAATAGCAAGAGAAAGCATAATCCGTTTATAGCGATCAATACAGGCGCCATCCCCGAGGGCACGATCAATTCAGAGTTGTTTGGCCATGAGAAAGGCGCATTTACCGGGGCCGTCAGTGACCGCAAAGGCTATTTTGAAGCCGTCAACGGCGGGACCATCTTTCTCGATGAAATTGGTGAAATGCCCCTGGATACCCAGGCCTTTCTTTTACGTGTGTTAGAGACTGGGGAATTCATTAAGGTCGGGTCATCCAAGGTCCAGAAAACAGATGTACGGGTGATTGCCGCGACAAACGTTGACCTTCAAAAGAGGATCCAGAAAGGGAAGTTTCGCGAAGATCTTTATTACAGGCTCAATACGGTGCCCATAAAACTCCCCGCCCTCCATGAGCGCCGTGAGGACATCCCCTTGTTTTTCAGAAAATTTGCCGGTGATTTTGCAGAAAAATACCGGACTGAACCCGTCAGGCTTGATGAGCGCAGCATGTTGCTGCTCGAAAATTACAGGTGGCCAGGCAATATTCGCGAATTGAGAAATCTTGTCGAGCAGTTGTCCGTCCTTTCGGAAGAAAATTTTATTACGGTTGAAGAACTCATCGAGGTGGCCCCTCAACTGATGAAAAGAAATTTGCCCGCATCCGCAAGTCAGCTCAAAGAAAGCAAGGATATCGAGGAGCGGGAAATCCTCTACAAATTTCTTTTCGAAATGAAAAATGATTTGAGTGACCTCAAATCGCTGGTCTTCGAACTTATCCGCAGAAACGACCTGGAAGTGCCGAATTTAAAGCAATTGACGACCCTTTCCGGAGCTTATACCAGACAGAGCATGGAAGAAAGCACCCCGGATGAGGTCCGCAGGCATGCACCCATCATCGAAGGTGATGATGATACTATCGTGGCCATAGAAAAGCCCATTCTCATCTCCAGGGATGCCTATAACTATGGTCAAAGTGAGGTGGTTGAAGAAAACCTTAGCCTCGAGGAGAAAACCAAGGAATTGATCCTCAAAGCATTAAAAAAACACAAAGGGAGACGCAAGGATGCGGCTGATGAACTCGGCATCTCTGAACGGACACTATACAGGAAAATCAAGGAATACGACATTGACATATGAGGTGTTTGCTCTATATTTCATGCTTCCTTCAAGTTTCATGCTACAGCTTTAAAGGCATAACAATTCCTCCTGAAATTAAATCCTACTATGTTGAGGATTTCACAAACAACACGCTCAACGCCCCTCCCGAAATAGATCAGCTATTTTCTGAAGCCCTCCGAAAGATCATCAGGGAGCAATCCCGTTTGACTTACACAGAAACAGATCCTGACATCACATTCTCAGGCAGCATCGTCGGTTTCAGGGTCGTTGCTGTCGCCCCGGTAGAAGGCAATACCACGGCATTGAACAGGCTTGAAGTATCCGTGCAGATCAATTACAGGAATATCCGGGATAGTGAAGAAGACTGGGATAAACGGTATTCGGACTTCGAAGATTTCAGCACGGATGTTGATCTTTCCTCGGTCCAGGATGAGTTGGTTGCAGACATCGTCGCCGATATCGCAGAACGTGTTTTCAATGACTCATTTACCAACTGGTAGCGCCGGTTTTAGTGTATAATATTCTTTTAATATGATGATTTTCTTTAATTTTCCATCAAAATGACCTTCGTGAGCCTCACCTCATTGTTAAATTCACCCGATGCGACAAAAAATATTGGTCTTGGCCAGATCAGGCGTTTATTTGAGGCTTTCCCGTTCAGTCAGCCGATCAGGAAACTATTGGAATCAAAACTGCCACAGCTCGAACAAGCCCCTTTTTCTCCTGCCTACATCTATCATTGGCCGACCCATTACAGGTATTCAGAATCAGGCAATAAGCGGGGCGAAGCCGTACGTGATGAAAGTATCTACACCGTAGATTCCATATCCATCAAGGTTAAAAAGCAGAATGAAACATCCGTTGAAGAATTTTTACCTGGACCGGCCATTGTCCCCGAGACAGTAAAACCAGGTGATAAACCTGCCAAGGTCAAGATCAAGAAGAAGAAGAAGAAGGAGAAGGAGAAGGAGAAGGAGAAGGAGAAGGAGAAAAAGAGAAAACAGAAAAAAGCCAAAAAACAAAAGAACAGGCGCCAAAAGATCATTGCTTCCATCATCAGCAAAAAGACAAAAAAAGACAGTGTGAAAGCCTCGATCAAAAAGAAAAAATCGGCGAGGAAGAAAAAACTGCGGCGAAAAAAAAATTGGAAATGTCTGACAGACAGCAAGCATGGGCCGCTTTCAGAATTCACGACATGGATAAATTCCATTGAAATGCAGAAAGACAGGGAGGCAAAAGGATCACAACCTGTTGATAATGAACCTGTTCGACATCCTGAGGTATTTGATATTCAAAACGAAGCCCGTTCCAGTATAAAACTGAATGCAAATATAGTTTCAGAACAATTGGCACTGTTGTTTGAACAGCAGGGACACTACCCAGAAGCCATTATGATGTACAAGAAACTGAGTTTGATATTTCCCGAAAAAAACACGTTCTTTGCGCAAAAAATTGAGGACCTCTCAAATTTGTTATAACATATGATTACTGCACTGACCATTCTAATTGCCCTGAACGCCTTTTTACTTATGGCTGTTGTTCTCATCCAAAACCCCAAGGGCGGTGGCGTCGACTCGACGTTCGGGGGTCAAGGGGCGAACCAAATGTTCGGTGCAGCCAGATCGACTGATTTCATTGAAAAGCTGACCTGGGGTCTGGCCACCTCAATGTTTGTCCTCGCCATTATCACAGCTATTATTGTCAGCAACGGTACTGTGGGCACAGGTGGAGAAATTCCGCTGTCATCCCAGCAAGGGTAAGTACGTTTTGACCGTCTGATTATTATGACATTTTGACAAGTTACTTTGTCAACATTGACGTTGTTTTGCCCATTTCCGGGGCTTTGACTGAAATTTTGGCATGATGAGACAAATGGCACATTTCCTGATGTCAATCCGGTGAAGAAATAATTTTTTGACCTAATAAACATTACAATTTAATTTCTATGAAACCCATAAATGATAGAGTAGTAGTGAAACCTTCTCCTGCGGACGAAAAGTCACGAGGAGGTATTATCATTCCTGACACAGCCAAAGAAAAACCCCAAAAAGGTGAAGTCATTGCGGTTGGTCCGGGAAAAGATGGAAACTTAATGACTGTAAAAGAAGGCGATATCGTGCTTTATGGCAAATACGCTGGCCAGGAAATCAATTACCTGGGACAAGATTACCTGATTATGCGTGAGGATGACATACTTGTCATTTTGGACTAATTCAATTTCATTAATCATAAAAAAAATATTTAAACGAAATAACAATGGCAAAACAAATAACATTTGATTCAGATGCCCGGATGAAACTGAAATCGGGCATTGATGCATTGGCTAAGGCAGTCAAGGTGACACTTGGACCGAAGGGCAGAAATGTTGTCCTCCAGAAGAGCTTTGGCGCTCCCACAATCACAAAAGACGGGGTGACTGTCGCAAAAGAAATTGAACTGGAAGATCCGGTAGAAAACATGGGTGCCCAAATGGCCAAGGAAGTTGCTTCCAAAACCGCCGACATCGCCGGTGATGGAACAACCACCGCGACAGTTCTCGCCCAGGCTATGGTCACAGCCGGAATGAAATATGTGGCAGCCGGAGCCAATCCCATGGACCTTAAACGCGGTATCGACAAGGCCGCAGTGCATGTTGTTAAAAGTCTCCACGAACAAAGCGAAGTGATCGGCGATGACTTTCAGAAAATTGAACAGGTGGGCTCTATCTCCGCCAATAATGATTACGAGATCGGGGCACTCATTGCTGATGCGATGAAAAGAGTGTCCAAAGACGGGGTGATTACTGTGGAAGAAGCGAAAGGGACAGATACCTATGTCGAAGAGGTGCTTGGTATGCAGTTTGACAGGGGCTATCTTTCACCCTACTTCATTACAAATGCCGAGGATATGATCACAGAGTACGAAACTCCCCTGATCCTCATTCACGATAAAAAGATATCCAATGTCCAGGATATCGTGCCTATCCTTGAAAAATCAGCCCAGGCGGGTAAACCACTCCTGATCATAGCCGAAGATGTGGACAGCCAGGCACTTGGGTTGCTTGTGGTCAACAGGCTCCGCGGCGGACTGAAAATTGTCGCTGTCAAAGCACCCGGTTTTGGTGACAGGAGGAAAGCCATGCTTGAAGATATTGCCATCCTGACCGGCGGCACTGTCATTTCAGAAGAAAAAGGCTACAAACTTGAAAACACAGAAATCGATCACCTTGGCCAGGCCGAAAAGATCACTGTCGACAAGGATAATACGACAATTGTCAATGGTCACGGTAGTGAAGAGTCCATCATAGCCCGGATCAACCAGATCAAGCAGCAGATTGAAACGACAACTTCTGACTACGATCGCGAAAAATTGCAGGAAAGACTGGCCAAATTGAGCGGAGGGGTCGCTGTCCTTTACGTCGGCGCCGCCACAGAAGTCGAAATGAAGGAAAAAAAGGATCGCGTTGATGATGCGCTGCATGCCACGAGAGCTGCTGTTGAAGAAGGCATCGTTCCCGGAGGTGGTGTGGCCCTGATCAGGGCCATAGAAGGTCTTGACAATGTTGCTGTTGAGAACGAAGATGAGAACATGGGTGTACAAATCGTCAAAAAAGCACTCGAATATCCCCTCAGGACAATCGCAGAAAATGCCGGAGTGGATGGTTCCGTTGTTCTCCAGGCCATCATGAACAACAAAGGTGCATACGGTTACAACGCCCGCACGGACAAATACGAAGATTTGAAGGAGTCTGGTGTCATCGATCCGACAAAAGTCACAAGGGTGGCAGTCGAGAATGCCGCCTCAATAGCCGGGATGGTTTTGACAACAGAGGTTGTTGTCAATGATATGCCGGAAGAAAATCCCGCTCCGATGATGCCTCCTGGAGGTGGCATGGGGGGTATGATGTAAAAAAAGTATTGCTCAAAAACAAAAACCCGGCAGGATCTGCCGGGTTTTTTTTATGGCTCTATGATGACCAGCCTTTTACTTTGTATTCTTTCACCTTGTTCATTGATCACACTGTATAGATACAATCCCTTGGGGAGACCAGATAAATTAAAGTTGACCGTGCTATTCGGGTCGCGGATTTGAATTGTCTTTTCCCAGAGTTTTTTCCCGATGATGTTTGTGACCTGGAAAACATAATTCCCCGGATCTGTGTCTTCAAATTGTAAGTATATCTTTTCAAAGGTGGGATTGGGATACAAGTAGATGGCATTCCTGGTATTCCGGCACTTTGAGATCGATTGAAAGGCCCGGGTTGTAAACAACGATATCTTTGGCACTTTGTCCAAATCGACCCTCGCCACTTCAAAAGACTTCCCCGGACTGAAGAAGCTGACAAACCTGTGTACTTTATTGGTCAGGTATTTTTGATACAATTGAGCTTCAAGTGTATAACCGACTTCCCCGCCCTGGATGTCCGTGAATCGAACTCCCTCTGGCAAAATTGTCAACTCGTATTGGACAGCAAAGCCCGTGGACCGATCAGCATAAAACTGAAAGCTCGTTCTCGACCTGTAATTGGCCCTCCAATAAACCCCACAACGAACCTCCATTTTGGAAATATCCTTTTCCGTTAATACCGAGCGGATGTCTTCAGGCAACTGTTTCACTCCATAGGCAAAAAGAATTTCATTGCGTTCACTGATCTGAGTGGTGGATGTGACTGGATTTTCAAGTAAGGTCAATGGGTTGAAAAACTGTACAAAAGTGCGTTTCCTGGCAAAAAAGGGATCTTCATCTTCAAATGCATTCCACAGGAGTTTTCCATTTTCCGAACTGTAATGTTCCGATCGACCTGTATTGTATATTAAGCTGACATTCGCCCCGGGAATTCTGCTTTTTGATACTGTAATCCTCCGCTGACAAGGGAAGTTACAGTAATCGCAATTGATTTGTGAAAAGTCGAAAGATTGAAGAAAATCACCCGGCAAGTCAGGAATCCTGGTTTTGACATTATAAAGAGTATCACCGATGGCGGGAAGGAAGTCCTGGCAGTCTCCCCGGGCAACCATAAGCAAACACATGGCGATCACACTACTGAATATCCTGGATAGACACATATTTTTTATATAAACCTTCATTCTGAATGAGACTCTGGTGATCGCCGTCTTCGACCACCCGCCCTTTATCAATCACTAAAATACGATCAGCATTCTTTACTGTAGAAATTCTGTGGGCAATAATAATGGCCGTTCTGTTTTTGAGAGCATGGACTATGGACTCGATGACCTTTTGCTCGGACTCCGCGTCCAGGGCAGATGTAGGTTCGTCGAAAACCAGCAGCGAAGGGTTGTGCATCATGGCCCGTGCAATTGTAATTCTCTGCTTTTCACCTCCACTGATACGGGCCCCCTTATCACCCAGCATCGTCTGCAGACCAGATGTATGTTTTGCAGGAATATCCGGGGCATGTGCTGCTTCAATGGCTTGCTGCAACCTTTCCACATCAAATGGCCTGTAGAACGTTATATTTTTCTCCAATGTGTCATTAAAGATAAAGGGTTCCTGGGTGACAAGCCCCAACAAGGATCTCCAGGACCCGGTGTCAATTTCCTGGAGGTCTGATCCATCTATGAGAATACGGCCTCCAGTGGGCTTAATGACCTTGAGCAGTAAAAGAATCATAGTGGTCTTGCCCGACCCGGAAGCACCAATAAGGGCTACTTTCTGGTCCTTATGCAGCTTAAAATTGATCTCTGCCAACACAGGTTTGTCTTCCCCGGGGTACATGAAGGACACATCCCTGAACTCAATGGTTGAAAATCGCTCTATTTTATCACCCTGACCATAACTCAACGGCTCCGTCTCGGCCGTGTCAAGAATTTCATCGATGCGCTCAAGGGCGGCGAGGCCTTTTTTAATATTGTAGTAGGCCATAGAAAATGACTTTGACGGTTCAATGACATTGTAGAAGGCAAAGATAAAGGCAAAGAAAACCTCGGGTTCAAGATCCCCTCCCAGAACTAGGCGGGAACCATAAAACAGGAGGACTACAACGACGGATACCCCGAGGAATTCAGATAATGGCGAGCTGAGATCCTTGCGTCTCAGTACTTTATTGATGAGGGCTCTGTAAGTTTCATTGGATTTCTCGAATTTGGCGATCCATGGCAACCGTATGCCGAAAATGGCTATGGGAAGATGGCCATCAAGTGTCTCATCGACAATGGTGTTGAGTTTGGACAGTTCTCCCTGCAATTCCAGAGAATCCCTTTTCAATGTCCGGGACAGGGAACCTATGACTACAGCCGTAAAGAGCATTAAGACAAAGACGAAGAATGTAAGTCCCACATGTATCGTGAACATGAAAAAAACACTGCCAATAATAATTATTGGTGACTTGAAGAGTGCTTCGACAAACCTGAGAATACTCCATTCCACTTCCTGGACATCAGAACTTATGCGCGTGATCAGGTCGCCACGCCGCTGTGTTTTTAAGCCGAGGAAATCCATCCTTACATAGGCATCATACAGGGCGGACCTGAGATTCCTCACGATACCACTGCGTACCGGCACCATGGTATACATGGCCAGATACCTGAAAAGATTTTTAAGAAGAAACACGGCTACAATGACGAGGCAGGTCAGGAAAAGGGCCCTTGAAGGACCATATGTCCCAATCATTTTGACGGAATAATAATTGAGCCAGCCTGTGATATCCAAATGGTGAGTGGGGAGGACCGCTTCGGCGGGAGTCCTTGAAAAAAGTATCTGAAAAAAAGGTATGATCAGGGGTATGGACACAATTGTAAAAACGGCCATCAAAATATGGCATAATACGCTGAGAATAACATTTCGCCTGAATTGTGACAAGTGATCAATCAGTCTGAGAAGATCTTGCATAGACGGAAAGATAACGGTTATTGATCAGGATGGGTCGCCATCAAAATCAAAATCATCTAAAAACTTGGTCGTCACCCCGCCTTTTGTAAAGCGTTTGTCCTTCATAAGTTTTTGGTGGAACGGGATGGTTGTTTTGATGCCTTCCACAATAAATTCATCGAGAGCTCTTTGCATTTTCCTGATGCATTCATCCCGGGTTTTGGCCACGCATATGAGTTTGGCAATCATGGAATCATAGAACGGTGGCACCATGTAACTGGCATAGACATGGGTATCTACGCGCACACCGTGGCCTTTAGGACTGTGGAATGAAGTGATCTTTCCCGGACTGGGCCGGAATCCACGGAATGGATCCTCTGCATTGATGCGGCATTCCAGGGCATGCCATTCCGGGATCCTGTTCCCCATCTTGATCTTTTCACCTGCGGCAATCTTAATCTGATCTATGATGAGGTCAAGACCCATGATTTCTTCAGTGACCGTGTGCTCGACCTGGATGCGGGTATTCATTTCCATGAAATAGAATTTTTGGTCTTTATCGACCAGGAATTCCACGGTCCCTGCACCTTCATATTTAATCGCTTTCCCGGCTTTTATGGCAGCCTTCCCCATCCTGTCTCTCAGTTTCTGATTGACGAAGGGAGAAGGGGCTTCCTCAACGAGCTTTTGATGCCGTCTCTGAACCGAGCAGTCGCGCTCCGAAAGATGGATCACCTTCCCGTATTGGTCTCCGAGGATCTGGATTTCTATGTGCCTGGGTTCTTCGATAAATTTTTCAATATATATCCCATCATTGCCGAAAGCTGCCTTCGCTTCACGCTGTGCAAAATTCCAGTTTTCCTCGAATTCATCTTCTTTCGAGACAATACGCATCCCTTTACCACCGCCACCTGCTGTGGCTTTCAGCATCACAGGATAGCCGATATTACCGGCCAGTTTAATACCTTCGGCAACATTTTTAATCAGACCGGGTGAGCCCGGAACAACCGGCACCTTGGCATTGATCATGGTCTCCTTGGCCGTGATCTTGTCTCCCATTTTTCTTATCATCTCAGCAGAAGGGCCGATAAACTTCACACCGTATTCGGTGCAGACTTCAGCAAATGCCGCATTTTCTGCCAGGAACCCATACCCCGGGTGCACAGCGTCCGCATTGGTTATTTCCACTGCGGCCATGATACGCGGAATATTGAGATAAGATTCTGAAGAACTGGGAGGACCGATACATACTGCTTCATCCGCAAACCTGACATGAAGGCTATCTACATCAGCCGTGGAATACACGGCAACTGTTTTAATACCCATTTCCTTACAGGTTCTGATGACCCGTAGTGCGATCTCTCCTCTGTTGGCTATGAGTATCTTTTCAAACATTTCAGCGATTTTATTCAATTGTATGATCAACCATTGGGATCGACAAGGAACAATGCCTGATCGTATTCAATGGGTGTGGCGTCATCAACGAGGACCTTGACAATCTTCCCTTTCACTTCACTTTCGATTTCATTAAAAAGTTTCATGGCTTCCACAATGCACACGACCGAGCCCACGTCAACACTGTCCCCAACAGTCACAAATGGATCTTTGTCAGGCGATGGCGAGCGGTAAAATGTGCCCACAATCGGGGATTTGATCTCTACATAATTGGTCTTTTCTTTTTCTTCAGATGCGCTGGATGCGGGCTCTGCTGCGGGAGCCGGAGCGGGCGGGGGTGCAACTGGAGCTTGTGCAGAATGAACGACCTGGGGGTGGTGGCTTACGGTCGGAGGTGCCGGGAGCATCATCTGTGGGTGATCTTTATCGCTTTCCTTGTGTGCCTTGATTTTGATTTCGAATTCCCCATCCTTGATTTGGACCTCGGCCAGGTTTGACTTGGCAAATGCTTTGATAAGGTCTTGAATTTCCTTGAAAGTCATAGGTTCTATTTTACGCGTTCTATATATGCCTTTGTCCTTGTGTCTATCTTCACCTTGTCCCCCTCATTGATAAAAATAGGTACTTTAATCTCGGCTCCTGTTTCAACTGTTGCCGGCTTTGTGACATTTGTCGCCGTATCTCCACGAACTCCTGGCTCGGTATACGTGATCTCAAGAACAATGTGAGAAGGCATTTCTATCGTTAGTGGTTCGTTTTTCTCAGCATGGAAAAGGATCTCAATGATCATACCATCTTTAAGGAGATCAGCATTTTCAATCATTTCCTCATTGATCCTGATTTGCACATATGTCTCGGTATTCATAAAATGGTACCCCATGTCATCCTTGTAAAGGTACTGGTACTTCCTTCTTTCGACCCGGACATCATCAATCTTGTGGCCTGCCGGGAAGGTATTGTCGATCACCTTACCTGTGGTCATACTCTTAAGTTTGGTTCTCACAAAAGCATTGCCTTTACCGGGTTTGACATGCAAAAATTCAACAACAGTATAAATGTCATTATTGAAACTGATGCACAATCCGTTCCTGATATCTGAAGTACTGGCCATGAAGAATTTTATTTGTGTAATGTAAAGATAATATTTAAAAACCCTGAGTAATACAAATGTGCGAATGAATTAAATTGCCCATTTTAAATAAATCGCACCCCATGTAAATCCCCCACCGAATGCTGTCAGGATGATATTATCGCCTTTTTTGAATTTGTGTTCAAAATCCCTGAGACACAAAGGGATTGTGGCGGCCGTTGTGTTTCCATAATTTTCAATATTGATCAGGACCTTGTCTGTTGAGACATCCAGGTAGTTGGCTACAGCATGAAGAATACGCTTATTGGCCTGGTGGGGCACGATCCACTGTACGTCTTCACTTGTGAGGCCATTTTTTGCCATAACATCCTCGATGCAATCTGACATCCCTTTTACGGCCGCTTTAAAAACGACGCGCCCTTCCTGGTAGGCAAAGTGCTCCCGATTTTGCACTGTCTCATGTGACGCCGGGTGCCGACTGCCCCCGGCCTTGCAATAGAGATAGTCTGCACCAGAACCATCAGCACCCAGGACAGCATCAATGATCCCGTTTTCAGTTCCAGGCTCCAATAAAACTGCCCCTCCAGCATCTCCAAATAAAATACATGTTGTCCTGTCCTCATAATCGACAATTGAAGACATCATGTCAGCCCCGATGACTATTATCTTCTTATACGTTCCTGTTTCTATAAACTTCGAAGCGGTGACCAGTGTGTAAATGAAACCCGAACACGCGGCATTGATGTCATAGCCAAAAGCTTTTTTTGCACCGATCTTGTGGCCAATGATGTTTGCCGTATCCGGAAATGGGTAATCAGCCGTCACGGTCGCCACCATGATCATATCAATTTCCTCGGGATGTGTATTTGTTTTTTTCAGTAGAGCCCTGGCCGCCTCCGCTCCAAGATCACTTGTCGCCTTATCAGGATCCTTCAGGATATGTCTTTTCTTGATGCCTGTACGGGTCGTGATCCACTCGTCACTAGTATCGACCATTTTTTCAAAATCCTTATTGGTCAGAATGTGATCAGGCACATAAGCGGCAACTCCACTGATGATTGCTTTAGTTTTCATAGTAGAACACAAAGAAACAAAAAAAACACTTTTAAAGAACCCCTGTGATTGATGCCATATCGAATAACCCAGCCCGGTCATGGACACTCCGAAATTGAGGCTGGCCCGGGAAAGTAACGTGGGGGATATTTTAACATTTTATAAATAAAATATATGTATGATACTGTCTTATAATAATTTATGTCTTTAATCGTGAGCCTAGAACCCATCTAAAAGAGCATCTCAGCTTCCGAATTATTACACTGGAATATTATTTGTAATACGTTATATGTTACTTATCAGTGATTTACATTTTAGAATAATATTTAATATGAAAACATATCTTCTTTTTCTCGTTTTTTCCTTTTCAGGATTCTTGCACGGAATCGTTGAAGCCCCTGAAAACGGTACAAAACCGCATTCGCAGGTCCAATTTTATAAAGGTGGATTTGACTCTGCTCAATCCAAGGCTGCTGCAGAGGGGAAGCTTTTTTTCGTAGACTTCTACGCCGACTGGTGTACTCCATGTATCTGGATGGATAAAACAACATTCAGGGACAGGCTGGTTGTGAATGCCATCAACAAGGATTTTGTCGCCCTGAAAGTGGATATTGAGTCCGAAGAAGGCTATAAGTTGAAAAATCGTTTTGACGTCACAATTCTCCCCACTATCCTCATCTTCAATTCCCAGGGCCAACTGGTGGAAAGAATTGAAAAAACTGTGAGTGCGGAAGGCATGAAAAGCCTCCTCAAATTCCATAACAACCCGCGCAACAAAATTGTCAGGACGCACAAGGTCAATACCCGCCCGGGAACAACAGTGAAAGAAAAGGAAATCCAACAGTCAGATACAGAAATCTCGGACATGTATAAACGATACCAGACTCTGGAGAAATTCAGGACGAATTACAAGCTCCAGATCGGATCCTATTACAATCACGAAAGTGCCTTTGACAAGGTCAATGACCTTAAAAAAGACTTCCTTGAACCCATTATTGTGCTGACGGACTATTTCGACAATGCCACCCAGTACAAAGTGCTCATGGGAGAATTCCAGACACTTGAAGAAGCTGAAAGTTTCAGAAAAATACTGCAGAGAGACTTTCAAATTGAATCGATAGTATATTAGCTGAAAAAAGATGTCCCATCCCGGAAACATTCTCATCAGGCATATTAAGTCTATCAAAGGAATTTCTGAATCGCCTTACGCTTTTAAAAAGGGTAAGGCGATGTCTGTGTGTGAAGAGATGGACAATGCATATCTCCTTGTTGCCGATGGCCGTATTGCGGATTTCGGCCCGGATGATGAGGCGCCGGACTTCAATGGTCCCACCCTAGATGCTTCAGGGCGTCATGTTCTGCCGGCATGGTGCGATTCGCATACCCATATTGTCTATGCTTCCAGTCGTGAAAAAGAATTTGTCGCCAGGATCATGGGCAAATCTTACGAGCAAATTGCCCGGGAAGGGGGTGGCATCCTCAATTCAGCGCGTAAACTCGCCCAAACTGACGAGCACACTCTTTACGAGGCCGCTGAAAAAAGACTGAATGAAGTCATAGGATTCGGCACGGGAGCCATTGAGATCAAAAGCGGCTATGGTCTTTCTCTTGAGAGTGAATTGAAAATGCTCAGGGTCATCCAGGCCCTGAAAAACAACTCCGAAGCGACGATAAAGGCCACATTTCTCGGAGCGCATGCCATACCGGAACAATACAAATCGAACCGCCAGGGCTATATCGACCTGATCATTAACCAAATGCTGCCTGCCGTTGCCAATGAAAACCTTGCCGATTACTGCGATGTCTTCTGTGATGAAGGTTTTTTTACAGTTGAAGAAACAGACAGGATACTGAATGCGGCTTCAGCCTATGGTCTGAAACCCAAGATCCACGCCAACGAACTCGCCAACTCTGGTGGTGTACAGGTGGGCATACAAAACAACGCCATTTCTGTAGATCACCTA
Organism: Saprospiraceae bacterium; assembly: GCA_041631795.1. Lineage (GTDB taxonomy): Bacteria > Bacteroidota > Bacteroidia > Chitinophagales > Saprospiraceae > JBFKJL01. The sequence continues at coordinate 26,167 of JBFKJL010000001.1, forward strand.
GAACGCATAGAAAACAAAGAAATAATGGCGCTTTTGGACTCTGACACGATCCCTACCCTGCTGCCGACAACTTCCTTCTTCCTTAACATTCCTTTCGCACCGGCCAGACAAATGATAGAAGCCGGTCTGGGGTTTGCTTTGGCTACAGATTATAATCCAGGATCCACGCCATCGGGCAATTTTCCATTGCTCATGAGCATCGCAGCCTTAAAAATGAAATTGCTTCCCAACGAGATTTTCAATGCCGTAACGATCAATGGCGCTGCAGCCATGGAAGTGGACAAGGAATTAGGCTCCATCACCATTGGGAAAATAGCAAATTTAATTGTCACAAAAGCTATTCCCTCCTTTGATTATTTGCTCTATGCATTTGGCAGCCAACATATTGACAAGGTCATTCTCAACGGCAAATTAGTTGGGTGATTCAGGCAGCATTTTTTCTTTCTTTCCTATCTTTGTTCTTGACGACTTGATCAAAATATCCCTTTGATTCAGTCGTTCTAATATCGTCCCTGCAGAGTTAATAACATATTACTTCTTTCATTTATATTTGCGAAAATTTGCCAAATCATTTATGAGAAGCCTTAGATTGGTTTTTACTGTGATTTCATTATTTCTGGCTTTTATGGTTAAAGGCCAGGATTGTGACAGCATTGCAATGGAAAGTGCTGTTACCTTTGAATTCATCACCCCTTCAAACATCAGTTCAGGAGACAATTTTTGTGTCGCAGTCACTGTAGAGAACTTCATCGATGTCGCCGTATTTGAATTCACGATGACCTTTGACCCTTCCGTCCTGGAATTCCTACAGATCATAGATGCCGGTTCCCCGCTTATCGGGCCGATTGATGCCAACACAACCATAAACGAAAACGGCCTGCTGGTTGTCATCTGGACCAACCTCAACGCAGAGGGTCAAACACTGGATGACGGCTCCCAAATCTTTTCAATATGCTTTACTGCAGTCGGAGAACCCAATGAATGCAGTGTGCTCAGCATGACAGATGCCTTCGAACCGACCTTCCCGGGTCTCGAGGTCGGGATTTCCACTTCAATCTTCAACCCCATTTGCCCGGATACCCTGGAATTTACGCCCGCTGAAATTTGCCTGGCCTGCAATGCGCTTTCGCTTTCAGCATTTTACTGCAACTCCAACACCGGCAATGGCTCGATCACAGTATCTGCATGCGGGGGACTGCTGCCATACAACCTCACGATCACAGGCCCTTCAACCTCGGCCAGTGGCACCATTTCAAATCCCGAAGACACATATACACTGGACAATCTCGCGGCGGGTTTCTACACAGTCGTCCTCACTGACGGGACGGGAAACTCTGTTCAGGACGATATATTTATTGACAATGTCTCTCCCCTTTCGTTTGACCTTGTCACGGTCAACCCCGCCTGCAACGGAGGCAGAGGCTATATTCTTGTGGAAAACATCAACTTCCCGAATTCGGATATCAACTGGTCAACCGGCGCGTTCGGACTTGATTCTCTGAGGCTCTCCGAAGGGTCCTATTCAGTAACCGTTACGGATGAAAACGGTTGCATGGCTGTGCAGACCACGACAATATTTACTGAGCCCCTTACTGCCCAGATCCAGATTGATTCAGCTTCCTGCCAGGGAGGCAATGATGGCGTCATTCAAATTGCCGCTTCCGGTGGCACGCCCTTTTCCGATGGCTCCTACATATACCAGAATCAATTCCAGGTCCCCTCCTACCAGGATGTCTCGGCTGATGAAGGATTCTACCCGATCAGGATCGTTGATGCCAATGGGTGCCTTTTTGAAACTGATACTATCATTCCTTTGCAGGATTCCCTGCTCGCATCGGTTTCTGTCATTGATGTTCCCTGTTATGGGGATAGTACGGGATCAGCTGTCATATCCATGAACCTGCCCGGGCAGTACAGTTTTTTACCAAGGGATACCAGTGGCAATTTTTACACAGATATTTTCGGCGTCGTTTCTTCGAACTCCCTGGTCTATGACAACCGTCTGCCTGCGATCACCCTGAACATTGAGATTCGGGATCAGATCAGGGGCTGTGAAACGGACGCCACTTTCACCATTGACCAGGCACCTGAACTGTTTTTTTCGGGGACTTCTACCGACCCGACTTGCCTGGACCAGGATGGGACCATAGAAACCACAGCCAGCGGAGGCACAGGCCCCTATACATATTCATGGTCGCATGACACAACCCTGGTGGAAGGCGCGCTCGACAGCCTGCTGTCAGGCACATTTGATGTTACAATGACCGACGCCAATGGGTGTACAGAATCCCTGCAATTCCAGTTGAATGGAGATAAAGTCATAACAGTCGATGCGCAGATCATTGATCCATTAAATTGCGATGGCACTGGCCAGGGTTTACTCCGCGCCAATGTCACAACTTCAGCGGCAAATCTCAGTTACACATGGTTAAATGCCGCCAGCATCATTATAGGGACTGAGCAGGATCTCATCGTCACCAGCGGAGGGACCTATATCATAGAAGTGACAGACGAAGATGCAAATTGTTCTGTGAGAGATACTGTATCCATCATTCCTTCGGGCGCATTTACTTTTGAAGTATCTGCAACTGATCCCACATGTCCCGGGGGAATTGACGGTTCCATCTCTTTTGTCAACATCATGGGAGGGGTGGCGCCTTTCACTTTCAACTGGTCAGGATTTGGGGAAGTGGGCCCTGTTGTCACGAACCTTGAAGCAGGTGACTATGCCGTTCTCATATCAGATAGCGATAATTGTGCAATTGACACAACCGTCACCCTTGTGGATCCGGATCCGATCAGCCTGGTTGTCCAGGATATTGATGGGACCTCTTGTTTTAACGGGAACGACGGGCAGGCAACGGCCATCGCGGGCAACAGCCCAACCGGGGCAACTGATTTTTTCTACTTCTGGTCAAATTCAGACGACGACGACATGGGGGAAACTGATGATGCTGCGGCATTGCCATCCGGGCAAAACTATGTCATCGCCTTTGATGGATCGTGTACGTCAGACACGGTTTATTTTAATGTCCCACAACCTGATCAAATCCAGCTTGATGCCGCAAATTCACTGGTCTCAGATCCCCTTTGCTACGATGAATGTACGGGAACTGCCGACCTGGCAGCCTCAGGGGGAATTTCAGCTACTGGCGTGTATGCATTCACCTGGGAGAACGGGGCTGACACTGAAACCAGGAACGACCTTTGCGAAGGGTTGCACTACATCAGTATCGAGGATGACAACGGGTGCATGGAAGTGGATTCCATTTTTTTGGGTCAACCTGATTCCCTGAGTCTGGAAATAGATCCCAATCTTACCTCTGATCTGAGTTGCTTCGGTTCTAATTCCGGAAGCATTGGTGTTTTCGCAAGCGGCGGCACAGGGGATCTCAATGATTTTTCTTACATCTGGTCCGGCAATGAATCGACATCAAACCTCGCTGAAAACCTTGGGGCAGGCATGTATAGCATCACTGTTTCAGATCAGAACGGGTGTACCGCCACCGTCACTTACGAACTTCAATCATCAACACCGATTGTCGCTGACATAGGCCAACCTCCCTTACCCGCATGTTTTGGCGGGTCTACCTGCCTTGGGGTGGATGGTGTCACAGGAGGAGTCCCCGGGAATTACACCTTCAGCATCAATTTTGGAAACCGCTTCCCCATTGACACATGCATTGATGTCATTGCCGGCATGTACACCATTACGATTTTCGATGCTGCCGGGTGTTCATTCCAGGAAATGATCCAGGTGGAGCAACCTCCCCAACTGATTGTTGACCTGGGTACGGACATTTCGCTGGAACTTGGTGATACCAGTGCGGTTTTGACAGCGGACATCACAAGTGCGCTCGATATTTTCAGCATCGACTGGAATTCCAATGCGGGGTATTCCTGTATCGATCCCTTGTGCAGCATGATCTCCATAGCGCCCACAGGATTCTCCTCATATGCTGTTACTGTCACGGATGAAAATGGCTGTACAGCTGTGGATGACATCAATGTCGATGTCAAAGCCGAACGCAACATTTTTGCCCCCAATGCCTTTTCTCCTAATGGCGACGGATACAACGACCGATTTATGCTCTTTACGGGAAAGGGCATAGTTCAAATCAACTTCCTCAATATTTACGACAGGTGGGGCAACCTCGTATGGTCGGAAGAAAACATACCCGCATTCTCCGGTGACAACGCGGGTTGGGATGGTCGATATGGCGGCAGGGAAGCCCAACCAGGTGTCTATGTTTACTATGCTGAAGTATTATTCGTGGACAACCAGGTGATTGAATACAAAGGAGATATTACCCTCATCAGGTAAGATCACAACCGCGTTCAGGTGAAATTTTCAAAGATTCCGTGTTTATACTACCTCAAAATATTGAGGCTTCCCGATTTGAAATATTCTTCGTTGCCACAAGTATAGCTGAGGCGGTAGGCATACACCCCCGGGATCATTTTTTCACCTTTAAAATATCCATCCCATGTGG
>JBFKJL010000002.1:0-28744 GCA_041631795.1 Saprospiraceae bacterium
CAGAATACAATGCGGCTGATATTCCTGAATTGAGTCAGCTGGCTCAAATGATCCATATCTTCCGGGAGCAATTCTATAACGGACTCTCCGACCTGGCCATAGTGTTCGAGGATTGGTTTGACGGCACGTGCAGATCCAATCCTGCCCACGATGATCGTATGCCCTTTTCTTTGCGGGTTAAACCCCCAGGAGCGATTGAAAAGCCCGTTGTCAACAATACGTGACAAGAGAAAGTAAATAAAGGCGGACGCTGCACTCAAGAGGAGCAATGCCCTTGAAAACCTGAGTTCAGAAGGCAACAAAGCGTAAATAGCGACATTAACAAATGTGCCCGTGAGATATGCCGAAAAATAATGCTGGGTGGAAGACCTTTCCCTGTAGTGACCGAAAAGGAAAAATACCAGGGTCCATGTGGCAGACCAGGACAGCATGAGGATATGCAAGGCATTATTATCATAATACAGCGCATTGTCAAAGCTGAAGTCTCCCCACCAAATGGCCAGCAATCGAGCAAGGACGTAGAAGATCACCAGGTCAAGGATCGCTCGACCAAACTCTCCAACGACCCTGACTGATGCCTGGACAAAGGCCATCAGCAGGACGCCCAGGGATAAAATGGGCATAAACATCCTGATGAGAGGGGTATTAAAGTTTTTACGGATGAATTTCAGCATCGCCCCATAAAAATTCCTGATGTACCCCAAGGAATTTTTTGAGGTACTCTCTCCTTTAAAATGCACGATGTGCGTGGCCGGATAGTAAAGAACAGTAAATCCGGCCTTTTGAATTTTATAGGAGAGGTCAATGTCCTCGCCATACATGAAATATTCCTCGTCAAATCCCCCTACCTTTTCAAGGACATCTCGCCTCGTCCAGAAAAAGGCACCTGTCAGGACATCGATTTCGTGTACCGTGTCCCTGTCCAGGTGTCCCATATAATAATAATTGAACATCCTGGAGTGCGGAAACAAACGATACAAACCCATCATTTTTGACAAAGCGACAAATGGGGTGGGCATCCCGCGTTTTGATTCAGGTAAATACTGTCCACTGCCATCCAGCATTTTCACGCCCAGCGCACCTATGCCGGGATGATCATGCATGTAATCGTAACATTTCACAAGAGTATCTTCCCTGATGATCGTATCTGGGTTGAGAATAAGGACCTGGGTGCCGGTACATGCCTGAACGCCCTTGTTCACGGCCCTGGCAAACCCTGTATTTTCCGAATTGTAGAGATAAAGTACACCGGGAAACTCCTTGTGCATCATCTCACGGGATCCGTCAGTGGAGTTGTTATCGACAACAACAATTTCGAAGGAAAAGGCCTTTTGAGCCTTATACAAAGACTGTAGGCATTGTCTTAAAAAGTATTTGACATTAAAGTTGACAATGACAATGCTGAGGTCAGTCATGGTCAGGGCTTAGAATGAGAGCTTGCTGTCATTGTATGTCGTCCTGGACACAATTGAGCGCCCCAGTGTCAGTTCGTCGGCATACTCCAATTCCCCTCCAAAAGAGACACCCCTGGCGATGGTCGAAATGCGCAGATCAAATTCCGAAAGCCGTTTTGATAAATAAAAAATCGTGGTATCGCCTTCAATTGTCGGACTGATGGCCATGATGATTTCTTCCACATTGCTTTGTGAGGCACGGTCGATCAGGGTGGATATATTCAGATCATCGGGACCCACACCTTCCAGGGGTGAAATGACACCACCCAGAACATGGTATAATCCACTGTACTGTTGAGTGGCCTCAATGGCCATGACGTCTCTTGCAGATTCGACGATACATATTGTATCCCTGCGGCGTCCCTTGTCTGTGCAAATGTCACAGATCACAGCATCGGATAAATTGTGACAATCCTTACAGATTTTCAAATCATCCCGCAGAGAGGCCAGGGCGTGGATCAACCTATCCGTCTTGTCTTCGGAATTTTGAGCGAGGTGTAAGGCCAGTCGGAGCGCGGATTTTTTTCCGATACTTGGCAGAGCGCTGAAAGCATCCACCACTTTTTCCAAAGTTTTAGAAGAATACTTCATGATGGCAAAAATAAGATAAATAATTGCTATTGTATGTCAAGCAAAATGGCAGTTTATTAAACATATTCAACTCTTGATCATTACATTTGTACAAAAATCTGAAATAAAAGATGGCAGAGGTTATAAGAATGCCCCGGTTGAGTGATACCATGGAAGAAGGCAACATCATCGGTTGGCAGAAAAAGGTAGGTGATAAAATTGAGCCCGGCGATATCCTGGCTGAAGTCGAAACCGACAAGGCGACGATGGAACTTGAAAGTTTCAGTGAAGGCATCTTACTCCACATCGGTGTCCAGGAAGGTCCTGTACCTGTCGAAGGTGTGATCGCCATCATAGGTGAAAAAGGCGAGAATATTGAAGACTTGCTTAAGGAGATTGCCGCTTCGGAAGGGTCAAACGGAAAACCCGAAGAGGCACCTCGGGAACCTGAAAAAGCGGTTGCCCCAGTAACATCAACCGAATCTGCTCAAAATATACCCTCACCTGCTCCGACGCCTCTCGATTCATCCGCAGATGATGGACGTACTAAAGCCTCACCCCTGGCGAGGAAAATGGCAGTTGAAGCAGGGTTGGATATCAACAGGATACAGGGATCAGGCGAAGGTGGCCGGATCATTAAAAGGGATATTGAGGAAGCTAAAGCCCAGGGCGTTCCTTCCCATGTGACTGCTCCTACCCAACCCCTCATGCTCGACCCCACTGTGGAATACGGTGACAAACCGCTTTCGCAAATGCGCAAGGTCATTGCAAAACGGTTGGGTCAAAGTAAATTCACATCGCCCCATTTCTATTTGACGATGGAGATCAACATGGATAACGCCGTGCAGTCCCGCAAAGAGATCAACGAAGATGAATCGCTGCGCATTTCCTTCAATGATATCATCGTCAAGGCTTCAGCCATGGCTTTGAGAAAACACCCGAACATCAATGCATCATGGTATGATGACAAGATCACTGTGCACCGAGAAGTCAATATAGGCGTCGCCGTGGCTGTCGATGAAGGCCTGATCGTACCGGTTATCAGGAATGCGGATATGAAGTCCATGTCCATGATCAACCGGGAGGTCAGGGAACTCGCCGGTAAAGCGCGAGAAAGAAAGATCCAGCCGGAAGAAATGACCGGCAACACATTTACCATATCCAACCTCGGCATGTTTGACATCGATGAATTTACTGCGATCATCAATCCACCGGATGCCTGTATCCTCGCCGTAGGGTCTATTGTCAAAAAGCCCGTCGTCGTCGAAGATAAAATTGACATCGCTCATATTATGAAGGTGACTTTATCCTGTGACCACAGGATTGTTGATGGTGCGACTGGCGCACGCTTTCTGCAAACTCTGAAAGCTTTCCTCGAAAGCCCGGTCCGCATGTTGGCATAAGCAAAAAAAAGCCGGGTTGGTTGACCCGGCTTTTCTGATAAATCTACATTTTAGTTTAGTATCCCGAACTTTTGTTGCCTTTATTGTATTCCTGTTTTGCGGATTTCTTTGAATAGCCTTCTGGAGGCAGCATATCAAAGTCATTGGCATTGCATGTCCTGAATTCTACCCTCCGATTCATATAATGATGGGCTTCAGAATTCGGTACCGTGATTAAAGGCTTTTCTTCACCACCATACATCAGTTTGATCCGGCTCCGGTCAATCTGGTAATTGCTCACAAGATAGTCCACAGCATTTTTAGCCCTGCTGTATGAAAGAATCCTGTTGTATTCATTGGAGTTGCGGCTGTCAGTATGCCCCTGTGCAGTGACACAGATTGAAGGACATTTCGTGAGGACATCAGCAACATTGTGCAAGTGACTGTAGTATTCGGGTTTGATCATATCCTTGTCCAAATCAAAATGGATCATCGGGAGAAACCAGTCGCCGCATTCACTGGAAAGGTAACGTGTGGAAGTTTCGCCGCTGCCAGTCGTGCCGCCGCCTGTTGAACTCCGCCCACCTCCAATGATCTCACGGCGGATTTCGGTTACTTTTTTCTCAATGAGGTTATTCACTTCTTCTTCATTGGTGCAGCAATCTTCACACTGTGCAACACCAAATTCATCAATGGGGCAGTCTGGCCTTGAGTAGGGTTCCTTGTCTTCACAGTCGATCAGGCCGTCACCATCAGAATCCAGCATGATACCTCTTGTATCTACCGGGCAGCCTTCACGGGAATTGATCTCGAGATCAAGGATATTGATCACTCCGTCTTCATCATCATCGTCAAGGATGATCTCAGGCCGCTGTCTGAGTTCCAACAAACTTGAATAGGCCGCATCCAGCGGATTGAGCCAGTAAAGGGGTTCTGTGACCTTATTGAAATTACCGAGGTTTATCCCGATTCTAAGATGTGTCCAGTGCCCGATATCGACGTTATTGGTCTGATCCAGGGATGTCCGGAACTTTATGCCATCGAGGTAGTCATTGTCCGACCACATGACCTGGTGTTCCAGGCCGATATTTATCCGCTTGGATAATTTTCGGGAAATGCCCATGCTTGTTGTCCATAGCACGTGGATATTCCTTTCGTCCCCGACCCTGAAAATTCCAGCTTTTTTAAACCCTTCCGTTTCATAGTCGCCATCGTAGATATCTTTCAGATCGCTTTTGTATTGATCCCGACCGGCTTTGGTGTCAAAGTCGGTCCGATTCCAGTTGAGTCGGGAAATTAGACTCCCATAGGGCTGACCGTTTGAATCAAGCAGGTCAAGATTGGCCTTATGATAATCGAGGCCAATGCCAAGGCCCAGATACCAGTTCCATTTATTCCTTTCCTTATGAAACAGGATATTTCCAATATTGAGCAAGCCCTCCATATTGCAATACATATAGTCTGTTTTTACAGCCGGGAACCAGTGACCGGGTCCGCCTGTATTGGGATCATAAGCATTGAACACAGGCTCAACCATACCTCCACCTATTCCGTTGCTGACACTGTTTCTGTGATACCACGGTTGCGGGTCAAGAAATTTTGTCTGTCCGTAAAAGACAGTCCCCCTGATAGAAAATACATAATGCAAAGCCTTGCGCAGGTGAAGTCCAACTCCGAAGCCTGCGGGTATTTCCCTGTCCACATCGCCATCAATAAAATAGTGTCCCAAACCAATACCGAGTTCCCATGAATTCTTGGGCTTTGCCGAAAACTTATATTCTCCCATCCTCCAACTCTTATGCTGGTCTGCGTCAACAGTCATTTCATCGGTGATGACGGCAGTTTGCCAGGTGTCATCGTAATCCTGCTCTGTTGGTGGTGTGTCTTGGGCAAAGGAATTGACAGAGAATAGAACTATCATGGAGAGGACCATGAAAAATTGACTATTCATAAGACTAAAATTAAGGTTTCTGTTAAATGTAATCACAACTTAGAAAATTTGAACGATTTCAAAATTTTCCTCAGTATTGGTTTTATAAATATACGGTTCTTTTACTGTTTAAGGCGGGATGGATGATTTAAAGTTCGAAATTAAAAAAATATATTAAAAAAATTACTAATATTTAACATATTTATTTCCAGTAATATTTAGTTTTGTTTGACAAAATTTTAAATCATGGGTATCCGGTGGATCGACAAGTCATTAGTTAAAATAATTCAGGATATGTCAAAAGACTGTCATTTTAATGAACGGCAATGGCTTTCAAAAGATGAGCATCCTCTCAATACGATCCACATCATTTGTTCGGGAAATGTCGACTGGAAGTTATTTTACGGGCAACTGTGCAGACTGTCTGACAATTTTAAAAGTATCCATATCGCTTTAGGGTATGTCGATACCACCTTGGCAGAGACGGGTTTCCCAGAAGGTGCTGCCACAACGATTTTTATCGGAGATCATGAAAGCCAGGGGCATTTTCTTAAAATATCAGATCAAAGTCAATGTGTAGTTTCACCTTTTATTTCCCAGGGGCATATTAACCTGGGCTACCAAAGACAACACAACAGCGGTCGCCTCAGCCAGAAAAGCGACATTTCCCTGGGTCACCTGATTAACAATATCAAGGTTGCGGAGCCAACATTGCGGGAAGTGAACAGCCTGTTCTTCGATCTTGCCGCCATTCGCCGGTCAGATACAGGTCTTCCAGATGGTTTTCTTACCGGGCTCAACATTTACGAGGCTTGTAAGATCGCTCGCTATGCAGGGTTTGCACACAATCTCGGTCTCTACCATATCAACCTGAACAATGCCACGGCATCCCAGCCTTTTGAGGCTGCGGCCCTTTTGTCCTGGTATTTCATTGAAGGATTTGTCAGCAATATTGAAGAATCTGCTGTGGATCCATCAAACAATGTCTTTTATATCAACAGTCATTATCTTGAAAAACCCATCACATTTGTTGAGGGACACAAATCTGGAAGATGGTGGATCCAGGATCCTTACAACGATCAGGCCTACATCCCTTGTACCAGGAATGACTACGAGCAGATGCGTAAGGGACACATCCCTGACAGGTATCTCTCATTGATCATTGATTAAATCGACCAGGTTTTCAAGCTTATTGCGCCTTGATCCTTTGAGGAGGATCGTTTTGCCAATCCAAAATGAATGATCCAGGAAGTACTGCCCCAGGGCTTCTACATCAAGGAACCAGGAAATATCTCTTTCGTCTGAAGGGTTTTTAAATCCTTTTCCGACGGTGATGACTTTTTCAAATTCCAAATCCAGTGATGCATCAAGAATTTCGGCATGCCGATCGGCAGCGACTTTGCCCAACTCAAGCATTTCACCGAGAATGACAATTTTCTGTTGTGCATTGTGCCTTCCAAAACTCTCCAGGCTGTGCGTCATACTGCTCGGATTGGCATTATAGGCATCCATCACAAAATCTGTTTTCCCTTTCCTGATGATCTGTGAGCGATTTTCTATTGGATCATATTCTTCAATTGCCCTGGCGATCAGTTTATGATCAACACCAAAATAAGTCCCGATGCAATATGCTGCAGCAATATTGGATATATTGTATGCTCCAACGAGCCGGGTATCTAGCTGTATTCCCGACCCGGTGTCATGCAGTTTGAGTGTGTGACCGGTATGGTCAAGGGCTGAAAATCGTTTTGACGTAAATGTCACCTTGTCCATGCCGGAAGGGCAATGTCGCGTGACCCTTTTGTCGTCAAGATTGACAAAGGCAGTGCCTGAGTTTTGATCGAGATACCTGAAAAGTTCTGTCTTCCCCCTGGCCACACCTTCGATGCCACCGAATCCTTCCAGGTGGGCTTCACCAATATTTGTTATGATGCCATAATTGGGATGACCGATTTCACACAACAGTTGAATTTCTCCCTGGTGGTTGGCCCCCATTTCCAGGATTAAAAACTCGGTATCGGTATCAGCGCCAAGAATGGTCAGGGGCAGTCCAATATGGTTGTTATAATTTCCAACAGTGCAATGTGTCCTGAATTTTGCTGACAGAATTGCATCGATCAGTTCCTTGGTCGTCGTTTTGCCATTGCTTCCCGTGATGGCCAGGACCGGTATGTCAAAACGATCCCTGTGATATGTGGCCAGCGCCTGCAGAGTCTCCAGAACATCGTCAACGAGGATGCACCGGGCCCCGGATAGATACAGAGGATCATCAATAACGGCATAGGCAGCACCCTTATCAATGGCTTGAGAGGCGAAAGCATTGCCATCGAAGTTTTCACCTTTCAGGGCAAAATATATTTCTCCGCTTGCAAGCTTGCGGGTATCTGTATTCACCCCTTGAGAGGTCGAGAAGATCTCGTACAATTGAGCAGTCTTCATCATACAAAAATAGCTCTTGCCGGAAGACAAGAGCTATTGACAAATAATTTATTTTCAGTTTTACTTATAACGTCTTTTGACCTTGCTGCCTTTTTCCTTGAACTCTATTCCTCCTGAATCTTCATTCCCTGCTTCTCCCCCGACTCGGACCATGGCGCATCTGAAACCAACCGTTTTGGATGATTTGTTCTGATCCATGAACCTCCGCGTGCCGGGTGAAAGCCAATACAATCTGTCAGCCCATGATCCACCTTTGATCACGCGCGCTTCATCACTGATCAGGGTCCATTCACCGTAGCCGTAGTTGACAAATTCCCTGTCGCCGTCAAGATAGTTCCTGACATCTCCTTTACGGTAATTGTCCCTCAAACCAAGTGTGTCATCCTCAACCATCCGGTAGCGCATACGCCCAAGGCTATCCTTTTCAATTGGACTCCCCTCTTCGTCAAGGATCATTTCCATAAAAATATTTCCCCTGTGGGGGTTCAGGTCATTGGTTTCTGGATCTACAAGTGTTGAACTTGTCAATGGGCGATAGACATCCATGGTCCATTCGCTCACGTTGCCGGCCATGTTGTACAACCCGAAATCGTTAGGCACATAGCGTCTGACAGGACCGGGCATCGATGCTTTATCATTCAGGTTTCCGGCCATCCCCATGTAATCTCCACGGCCTCTTTTGAAGTTGGCCTGGATCTTACCCTGGTTCTTATTTCTTTTCTGGTAGCGTGCGGTGTTGCCGTCCCAGGGAAAGTATCTTCGTTCGACGATATTTTCATCGCCGGTTTCCGGCTGATTTCCTTCGAGGGCCAGCGCAGCATATTCCCACTCGGCTTCTGTGGGTAGCCTGTACTCCGGAAGTAAAATGCCATCCTCGTATTTTGGAGGTCTCTCGCCTCCCGTACTTAGGTCAGGGAGATTTTTACGCACACTGCCCTGGTATTGACCATTAAGGTAGGCTTTCGTGTTAAAAACCTCACTGTCCACCTGCTCGTTGACATTGGGATTCAAAATCCCGCGATTGATGAGGATGCCTTCATTAACCCTGTCAGTCCTCCACTGGCAGAAGTCCTGGGTTTGAGTCCAATTGACACCAACGACAGGGTATTCATCGTAGGATGGGTGCCTGAGGTAGGCTTCCACCATTGGCTCATTGAATGCGAGTTCTTCCCTCCATACCAAAGTATCAGGCAGAGCGTCCCTGTACACCTCCGGATAGGATTTGTAGTGCGTCCTGAGCCAAAAGAGATACTCTTTCCAGTTGATATTCGAGACTTCAGTTTCATCCATATAAAAAGAAGAAACCGTTACTCTTCGGGGTATGCTATTCCATTCAAAGGTGACGTCTTCGATGGTGTGTCCCATTGAGAAAGTACCACCTTCGATCAAAACAAGGTTAGGCCCATTGATCTGGCCTTCGTAGTCGAGTTTCTCAAAACCTCCTAATTCAGGGTTGTTGTATTCCCATCCTGTGGATGTGGACAATTCGCCACTGCCCCCGCTCCTTTTGCAGGAACTGAAAAAGACGAGGCTGAAAACGACAAGAACAATTAGTGTTGTGAACTGTCTCATTACTGATTTAAATATTTTCCTGTTAATTTCTTACTGTCTAACATAAATTATACCGAATTCACCTGAACAACCCAAGGCAATCATTGAGTTTGGATTCTTTGGGTCCGAATTTCTCCAACCGGACGATAATTCCCAATTCATGACTGCCGCCTGTATCAATGCCGAGCTTTGAAGTTGTCAAGTCAAAACTGTATCCCACCTTAAATGCATCCATTTGAATTCCGGCGGAAAAGATCAGTGCATCAATATTGCCAAAAGTATGCCTGAACCAAAGTCCGCCAAATATAGGATTTATTTGAGCATATGCCCCCACATTCACCTGATAAAAATCCCCCTGGACTGCAAAAAGTGCATTTGGAGATATAAACGCAGCCGGTTGTCCCTTATTGTCTTCTTCAAGGACAATTTGCATACCCCCGTGGAGGGATAACATGACAGGTAAATTTTCATTGATTCCCGAGCCGGACCCGTAAAAGCCATTGTAAGGGCTGTTGATATGATCAAGGCTCAGACCTACGTAAAACAAGGGGTTATACAACAAAAACCCTGTAGACACATCGAGATATGCCTGGTTCAGGCTTTCCGGACGCAATTCGCCTGTCGGAAAGGGCATGCCGTTGGGATCAAGAGGTCCGTTGACAGGATCTATCTGGTCAAAAAAGATGAGTTTATCCCAGTCGAGTCGGGTTTGTCCCCCGGCGACCTCCAGACCAAACTTTAGCTGCCAATCATCTTTAAACCGCATTTTATATGAGTACACTCCTGCAACCTTTAGTGTCCTGAATATGCCGCTTCCCTGGTTGTCACTGGACACATTAAAACCAAAACCGCTGTTCAACTGTTTGAAATACTGGTCATAAGCTACGGCATAACTTTCATACCGGCTAGTTATTGAAGGCCATTGAAGCCTGTAATTCATGCTGATGACAGGATATGTATTGTTCCCGGCAAAGGCAGGATTCAGCAGGGTCGGGCTGGTGTAGAACTGACTGAAAACGAAATCCTGGGTCTGACCCTCCCGGGGCATTCCACACAGTACCAGGCAACCCCATAGGAAGAGCGTGTAAAATTTGATTTTTTCAGTCATTATTATGAGACCATTAAAGATGATGATAATCTCAAAGAATTACAATACAGTAAAAGTCTTAACGTTTCTATAACGAATTTAATATTTTCACCGTCATATGAAGTACAGGATCGGGGGGACTCTTGTTCAGATATTTGTTGGTTTATTCAGTTTAGGCGCCCAGCCGACGCCCTCTGTTTTCAGTGATGGCACCATTTATCGAATGGGCATCAGCAATGGAGGTGTTTATAAAATTGACAGGTCTTTGCTGGCGACATTCGAGGAACTCGATGTCAACAACCTGGATCCCAGGAATATTCACATTTACGGTAACGGTGGCGGCCTGATCCCAGGTCCATTGTCGATGGATAGGGTCGATGATATTGAGGAAAATCCCATCTACATTTCAGGGGAAAATGACGGATCCTTTGATCCCGGGGACTATATACTTTTTTATGCTGAGGGCCCTGACCGATATGTTGTTGATGACAATGACCTGCGATTCGAAAAGAACATTTATGACCTTGAGAATTACTATTTTCTGAAGGTCGACGAGACCCCGGGCAAAAGGATTCCCACTCTCCCTGCGCCCGGAGTGAGTGAGTCCACCCTGAGACAAACAACAAGTATTTTGCGCCATGAGAATGACCTGGGCAACCTCCTTGGCAGCTACAGCGGCACCCAGGGTTCAGGCCAGCAATGGTTTGGAGAATACTTTGCGAATGATCGCGAGCAGTCCTTCAGCAACAGCTTCAGGTTTTCAAATATCACTGCTGGATCGGACGCCCGGTTTGAAGTTGAATTCGCCGGCAGGAGTACTGTGACCACAGAGTTTGAGATCGAATTGGATGGCCAGACGTTTCGCCAGCCGATCGGCAAGACGAATGTCGGTGATGTCGAAGCCACCTACGCCAGAACGGGAAGGATCAGCGGCCAGTTTACACCTGCGAGCAATAATCCCGGTGTCACTATCCGCTACCTCAACAGCAGCCAGCCCAGTGAAGGCTGGCTCGATTATATCGAGATCAGGGTTGTTGAGGATATCGTTATAGGCAGTGATCCCAGGTATGTTTACCACCCGGAATCTGTCAACTTCAATACGACTGAGTATGCTGTTACCGGACAAGCCCATAATCTGACAGTTTGGGATATTACTAACCCAACCAATGTCCTGCAATTGTCCTACACGAATTCATCCGGCGAAGGGCGTTTTGCCATAGAAAACAACTTTTTACTGCATACTTTCTACGTCTTCAATAAAGATCTACACGGCAATGTGCCGACGTACAAAGGTAAAGTCTCCAACCAGAATATCCGGTCGGTGACACAGGCAGATGTTCTTATCATTTACCATCCAGATTTTGAAGAGGCAGCCCTCAGGCTTGCGGCTCACAGACAGGGTCATGACAATCTCATGGTTTCAGCGGTGGATGTGGAATCCATATACAACGAGTTTGGCGGTGGACGGCGCCAACCTGTGGCAGTGAGGGACTTCATAAAACATGTGTATGACAGATCTCCCGGATTCAGTTTTGTCGTTCTCCTCGGAGATGCTTCCTATGACTACCGGGGCATCGTGCCGGGCCTGGCATACCAGAATTTTGTACCCACCTACCAGACTGAGGAGTCCCTGGATCCCATCCTGGCATTTCCCACCGACGACTTTTTCGCGCTTTTGTCCAATAATGAGGGTGACGGATCTTTGCGGGGTGCCCTGGATGTTGGTGTTGGCAGATTGCCTGCAAAGACCAATGCCGAAGCCCTGGCGATGGTCAACAAGATCATTCATTACGACACGGATCCCGGGACATTTGGAGAGTGGCGGCTGAATGTCGGATTTACGGCGGATGATGAGGATGCCAACACGCATGTCTCACAATCCGACGAAATTGCTCGCAAGGTCGAGGTCCGCCACCCGATGTACAATCAGCAAAAAGTTTACCTCGATGCGTTTATCCAGGAACCAACCCCCGGTGGAGCTCGATACCCCGAAGCGAATGCCACGCTCAATAATAATATCTTCAAGGGCCAGCTCATCTTGAACTACCTGGGACACGGGGGACCAAAAGGCTGGGCCCAGGAGCGGGTATTGCAGGTGGCGGATATCAATAAGTGGAGCAATTACAACCGTCTGCCCATTGTCATTACAGCAACGTGCTCGTTCACCGGGTTTGACGAACCCAACTTTGTTTCGGCTGGGGAACATGCCATTTTAAATCCCAATGGTGGCGCCATAGCCTTGTTCAGCACGGTCAGGGCCGTGTATTCCGCGTCCAACAAAAGATTAACGGAATCCGTCTTTGACACAATCTTTACACGTCCTGAAAACCAGCGCCTCAGGCTGGGCGAAATCATCCGGAGAGCTCAAAATGCCAATTCCATCGACACCATTTCAGCCAATACGCGAAAATTCATGCTTTTTGGCGATCCATCCATGCAGATCGCGTCACCAGAGTACAGTGTTGTCCTGACTGCTATCGATGGTGCGCCAATTGATGAAATACCCGATACTGTGAGAGCCCTGCAGCGTGTGGAGCTCGAGGGCCGCATGGAAAATTCGGGGTCGATCGTTTCGTCTTTCAATGGAAAGGTCTTCCTCACCGTTTTTGATAAAAAATCCAACCTCAAAACCCTTGGCAACGATGGCAACAGCAACCTTTTCAATTTCCAGGTGCAAAAAAACATCCTTTACAAGGGAAGCGCATCTGTGACCAACGGAACCTTCAAGATCACCTTCATCCTGCCCAAGGATATTGACTTTAATTATGGGAAAGGAAAATTGAGTTTTTACGCCACTGATAACACCACTGATGCTGGAGGCTATTATGACAACATCATCATCGGTGGTACAGCTGAAACGGGTATCGCTGATGAGGAGGGGCCTGAGATCGATGTGTACTTTGATGATCGGTCATTCCTCTTTGGCGGAAGTACCGGCCCAAATCCGCTGCTTATTATTGATCTAAAGGATGAAACCGGCATCAACCTGAGCAGCACGAGCATAGGCCATGATATCACTGCCGTGCTCGATGGGGATATCGGCAATACGATCGTCCTGAACGATTTCTATGAGCCTGTCACAGACAAAACCGGCGAGGGTATTGTGCGCTTCCAGATCGATGGCCTTGAGGAAGGTCCACACGATATCATTGTCAAAGCCTGGGACATTTTGAATAACTCGAGCGAGTCGCGCCAGGAGTTTACCGTTGTTGATTCTGAAGAGAATTTCCTTAAAAATGTATTTAACTTTCCCAATCCGTTTTCCACCCAGACAGCGTTTACTTTTGAGCACAACTTTACGAATACGTCGTTAAAAATCCTTGTGGAGATATATTCTGTTTCCGGAAAGTTGATTAAAACAATAAATTCGCAGAGATTTGCGCAAAACAAGCGAATCCAGGACATTTCCTGGAATGGAACCGACGATTATGGCTCCAGGATCGGAAAAGGTGTGTATTTATATAAAATAAAAGTCCACGCACCCGAGTTAAATACCAGTCGGGAAAGTGATTTTCAAAAACTTGTGATATTAAAGTAGAATTTAATACGTAAAATTGCATTTCTATATAGCTATGAAAAAATCCTTAATGACTTCGATGTTCCTTGTGCTGATGGGAATATCATTGCAGATTAATGCGCAGGGATACAATCCCCTTGTGGGTTGTGTCACAAATCCAGATGGGGTGTGCCTCCCCAATACTATACTTTCAGCCATGCCTTTCCTGCGGATCGTTCCGGATGCACGTGGTGGATCCATGGGCGATGCCGGAATTGCCACATCCCCGGATCCAAATTCCATGCATTATAATGCATCGAAACTCGCTTTTGTCGAAAAGGACATGAGTTTTGCCGCCACGTACACACCATGGCTCAGAAACCTGGGTCTTCAGGATGTTTATATGGCCTACTTGTCTGGTTACAAAAAGGTCAATGATCTCCAGGCACTTGGTTTTGGATTGCGGTTTTTCTCCCTGGGTGAAATCAATTTCACAAATATCCAGGGTGAGGAAGCTGGCACAGGTCGCCCTCGCGAACTGGAATTTTCTGTGGGTTATACTCGAAAATTCACAGAAAACTTCTCCATGGGCCTGACAGGTAAGTACATCTATTCAAACCTGGCCTCCGGGCAGCAGGTTGGCGGAATTGAAATTTCTGCTGCCAACGCCTTTGCGGCTGATCTTTCATTCACGTACAAGAAAGAAGGCGAATTGACGGCGTATGGCAGTGAATTCACACTCGGCGGAGCGATTTCAAATATCGGTTCAAAGGTGACATATACACAAAATACGCTCCGGGACTTCCTCCCGGCCAACATAGGTCTCGGCGCCGGGTTGATGCTCAATATGGATGAATACAATGCCATGGCCTTTACCCTTGAACTCAATAAATTACTGATCCCAACGCCGGTTTCCCCTGCCCTGGTCGATGAAAATGGCGATACTTACCCCAATCCCGACTACGACACTGATGCCAACGGCATTGCTGATTATAAAGAACAGTCTATGTTTGAAGCCCTGATCGGGTCATTTGGTGATGCCCAGGGCGGTTTTTCCGAAGAGATGAAAGAGATCAATTATTCCCTGGGTATCGAGTATTGGTACGATAAGCAGTTCGCCCTGCGAGTCGGATACTACTACGAGCATCCGCAGAAGGGTGACAGGAAGTTCATCACCCTGGGTGCCGGCATCCGGTACAACGTCTTTGCCCTTGATATATCCTATCTTGTGCCGACGAACAACAGGAGGAATCCCCTGGACAATACGCTCAGGTTTACACTCCAGTTTGATTTTGAAGCCCTGACAGACAGCGAGCTGGACAACTGACGTAAAACGAAGACTACTGTTAAAAAAGCTCTTCCGGGAAATCCCTGAAGAGCTTTTTAATTGTGTGCTGTAAGCCGGATTCTGTCCCCCGCGTAAGCGGGTCATCTATCATTTATCTGCGCTGCCTACCCTCTTTGACTGCGATGCAACAGGGCGAACAACCCCACTCTCTGAAGAGAATCAAAGTATACTTGGCATTTCAACCCGCAAGGTTTATCCATCCCGGCAATTACTCACCGGGATCGTGAGCTCTTACCTCACGTTTTCACCTTTACCCCGAGTTCTCGGGGAAGTCTCGTTTCTGCGACACTCTCTATCACTCAGCCTGCGGAAACCGCATGCAGAGCGTCCATGTATTAAATGGTACGGTGTTCTACGTTGTCCGGACTTTCCTCTCTTTTACACGAAAAGAGCGATAGATCGCACATGGCAAAGTTCGCATTTCCGCACTTAAGGGGCAACAAATGCGAAATCCTTGATATATTATGACTATACTTAATATGTAATTCACTATTTTCGTAGTACCTATGAAACGTAAAGGCATATTCGTCGGCGGATTATTGCTCGCATTTACAATAATCGTGGATGTCTTGACATCCATCAAGGCGAATCATTCCGAAGCCCTGTCCAGGATAGAAAACCACATAGACAGGCAGTTTGATGATGCGTTCTTCACCCTTACTGAAGGCAATTTCCTTAAATCATTGTCGGCGACACAAAACAGCCTAACAGAGCTGAAACAGGTCAAGCACATGACTGAAATCCTGACGGACAAATCCATATCAGCAAATGTGGAGGTCAAAGGCAAGTCCATTTTCTGGGTTCAGCCAACAAGGAGCCGGGACACATGCCGGTCCAGGGTCTATATGGATCACCGGATCGATGTTTGCCTGAATTTGACCGATGAATCAGGTCTGCTGAACAAAGACATCACAGAATCCCTCAATCTGGGATACACATATGCGGTTAAAAAGGGTGCAGACAGTTTTGAGAGTCGGCCAATGAAGATCATCCCGCAAAAGACTTTCAGGTCAACCTATCTGAACAGTATTCTTGTGGCTTCCTACATCCTGATTTTTCTTTTCCTGGCCATCTTTGTGGCGTCGGCACTCGCGCCTGTGGCTTATCTCTCGATCATCGGTCTGAGGGCTGGCCTTTACCTGGTCGATTGGGCCCGTCGTTTCCATCCCCTTGAGGTGGTGAACCCTGAATATGGGTTTTCTCCGCTCAATCCGTCAATCGCGGATTTTATGCTCAATGCCATCCTCCTGTTTGGTGTCGGCCTGGTCTCATTCAAATTTCCTTTCAACCGCCTTGAAAAATGGGTGCCGCGCCAAGCCATCTTTGCCGGAGGCATCGCCGCCCTGGTCACCCTGTTTATTTTCCATATGCGGATGATCCAGGACCTCGTATTCAGGACATCGCTCTATTTTAATTTTGAAGACCTGACCCAGCTGAACACGCTGGATTATTTTGCCATGGGAGCTACGGTCGTGATGGGTATGGCATTGATTGTGTTTGCGCATTCCGTTTTTGTCCATAAGCCAAAGATCCGGGAAAATAAACATTTGATTTACCTGGCCTATTTGATTTTCTCAATTTCCGGAGCTTATCTCGGGGAGGCGATGTCCCTGAACATTCCTGTTCTTGTTCTCGCTGCCTTCTTACTCATCTTTTGCCTGCTTTCGGATATTTATCACGACATTCAGACGAAAAACCTGACCTGGATCATCTGGTGGGCGATATTGCTTTCCGGCTACATTGCATCAGTCTTTTTCTACTATGATATACAAAACGAAAACGTTCACAGGCTTCAGTTTCTGAAGTCTACCTTTCATCAACCTGATGAAGGCATTGCGGACAGTCTTATGGACGCACGCAGGATGAAAAACATCCAAAAGCTTGTGGATGCTATTGGCACTCTTCCCGATGAGGCGCGCTACAGCCCTTCTGACATCCTGAATTATTTTCGCGAGCAAACCGGGGAAGCCATTGTCAGGCTGCAGATATTCAATAGTCGTGGCGAAAACCAGCTCACAAAATCAGACCTGATCAATGAAAGGGAATTTCAGCGCATGTACAGCCTTCAACTGGCGAATGCCCTGTTTTTCAATGAAATCGAAAATGTTTACTGGCAGGGCTTCAAAAGCACTTCTGGAAGCACCTTCCTGCTCGGTCTTCAGCCTGGCGGCAAGACAATGCCCGCACGCTCCTATGATTTTGAATATGTCAGCCATGGCCGCCTCATCAAGTCTTCTCCTTTTATTACAAATGCCGATCTTGAATATGTCCGCCGTTTTGATAAAAATGAAGGCATCCTCTACAATAAAGGCACCGGCTACATCTTTTTCAGGCCAGCACCAGGAAAACTCCTGGTCTCCAAAAAAGTCTTTGCCGGCCTGATCAAGCCTATTGCACTGTTTTCGCTCATCTTCAGTTTTATAGGCCTCCTGGTCCTTATGTTGTCACTCTCGAACCATTTCCTCGGTTACCTGCCCCAAACCCTGCCTCTTCGTTTCAGGAACATCAATTCCCTGAGCCTGCGTATCCAGATCGTGATCATTATACTGACCATTTTGTCCTTCATCGCCATTGCCTGGGTGACATCGACTTTTTTAAAGCAATATGTCGAAAATGAGAAACAGGTGATGTTGACCGACAAGATCCGGTCGATCACACATGATATGAATGAAGCCCTGACCGGCATCTTCCAGGCCAATGAAGCGCTTCAGATCCTGCAGGCTGGCGAAGAAAAATTTGAAGACATCCATAATATTGATCTCCAGGTGTACAGCCAGGATGGTCTGCTCATTGACGATGGCTATCCCAACAATAACAAAAAACTTGGGCTGTTCCCATATATGTATTTCAACAAGACAGGGTTCCGCCAGCCGTTCACAGATGAAAAGGATCCGGAAAACCTTGTATCCTACATTCCGATTCGACTGGCAGGCGAGAAAGCGCCAATCATTGTCCAGGTGACGAACCATGATGGCGCCATTTCAAAAAGGTTGAGCATTTTTGACTTCCTGGGATCCATCCTGAATGTCTATGTCTTCCTTTTCCTGATCGCCAGCGCCATTTCGATCATCGTGGCGCGATCCATTACCAATCCGCTCACATTGTTGGCCAATAAGTTGGTACAGCTCAACTTTGGCAAGCGCAACGAGCTCATCGACTGGAAACGGTATGACGAGATCGGTGTGCTTATCGACAACTACAACAATATGGTCACCAAGCTTGAGCAGAGTGCCCATGTCCTTGCCAAAACGGAACGAGACATGGCGTGGCGGGAAATGGCCAAACAGGTGGCCCATGAGATCAAGAATCCGCTGACACCCATGAAACTGAGCATTCAATACCTGGAAAAAGCCATAGAGAGTCAGCCCGATAAGGCCATCCCCCTGGTCAAGCGTATTTCGGAGACACTGATCGAGCAAATCGACAACCTGACGGAAATTGCCAATGCCTTCAGCAATTTTGCCAAGCTGCCCCAGGCCTCGAATGTGCAAATATCCCTCAATGAGGTGGTCGAAGCTGTCCATGACCTGTTCAGGAAACGGACCGACATGGACATCCGAATGACAGAGCCCATTGATGAACTGTATGTGTATGCCGACAAAAACCATTTGATCCGCGTCCTCAACAACATTATCAAGAATGCTGTGGAAGCCATCCCCGATGACCGGCGCGGTCAGATCAATATCGCTCTGACAAAGAATGGCCGGAATGCTGTGATCAGCATCCGGGACAATGGCATTGGCATCCCTGATGACATGCGGTCCAAGGTCTTCACACCCAACTTCACGACCAAGAACAGCGGGACCGGCCTTGGCCTGGCTATTGCAGCCAATATGATCGAATCTTTCAATGGGAAGATCCATTTTAAGACCATTCCGGACAAGGGCACAGAATTCTTTGTCGAGATTCCCATCATCAAACCCACACAATTCAGTGCCGAGAAAGAGAGAATCTCTTTAGATTAGCGGTATGAAAACAACATACATCGCTGATGCCGTCAGGACGCCTGTCGGCAAATTTAAGGGCAGCTTATCCACGATCAGGACGGATGACCTGGCAGCACTTCCCATCAGGGAGATCATGAAACGCCACCCGGAAATTCCGGGGGGAAAGGTCGATGACGTCATCCTGGGCTGTGCCAACCAGGCCGGCGAGGACAACAGGAATGTGGCCCGCATGGCGCTTTTGCTGGCCGGGCTGCCGTGGTCAGTGCCCGGTGAGACGGTCAATCGTCTGTGCTCATCCGGCATGTCGGCTGTCATCCACGCCCACAGGGCCATCCAAACTGGAGATGGCGACCTGTTTATTTGCGGCGGAGTGGAAAATATGACGCGCGGGCCATGGGTCATATCCAAGGTTTCGAGCGCCTTTGGGCGGGATGCCGAAATGCACGACTCCAGTTTTGGCTGGCGATTCATCAATCCCCTGATGGAGGAATTATACGGAACTGAAGGCATGGGCACGACAGCGGAAAATCTCGCAGAGAAATACAATATCTCCCGCGAAGACCAGGATGCTTTTGCCTGCTGGTCTCAACAAAAGGCAGCTCTCGCCCAGCAATCGGGACGCCTGGCAAAAGAAATTGTCGAGGTCATGATCCCTCATCGCAAAAAACCGGACTTGGTTTTCGCACAGGACGAATTTATTAAACCTCAAACTACACCTGACATCCTGGCCAAACTCAGGCCGGCATTTAAAAAGGAAGGAGGCACGGTCACAGCCGGTAATGCCTCGGGCCTCAACGATGGTGCCGCAGCCATGATCATTGCATCAGAAAATGCGGTCAGGGATTACAGTTTCAAACCCCTCGCCAGGATCGTTTCTTCAGCGGTTGTGGGCGTGGAACCCCGTATCATGGGCATTGGCCCGGTATATGCCGCTCAAAAGGCGTTGGGAAAAGCCGGAATGACGCTTTGGGACATGGATATTATAGAGATCAATGAAGCATTTGCGGCACAGGTCCTGGCGTGCACCCGGCAAATGGCCATGGATGACCGGGATGAACGCCTCAATCCCAATGGCGGGGCAATAGCGATAGGACATCCGCTGGGTATGACGGGCACACGTATTCTCCAGACTGCCGCCATCGAACTCCACGAAAAGGACAAGCAGTTGGCCCTCGTCACCTTGTGCGTAGGTGTCGGCCAGGGTTATGCCACCATTATTGAACGGGTATAAAAAAAGCCCCGAGGGTTCGGGGCTTTTAAAAATATATCGTTTAACCTATTATTCAGTAATGATCATATGCTTCGTGGCTGAAAACTGGCCGCTGGTGAGCGTGTAGTACATCAAGCCACTGCCTTTCAGGTCGTTCATTTCTATGGCATTGTAGCCTTTGTTGTAGCTGCCTGTGATCTGCCTGACAACTTTGCCTGTCACATCATAAACAGACAGAGTGGCCTCCCCATCCTGTGGAAGCGTGAACCCTATCCGCGTCTGCCCGTTGAATGGATTGGGCTGGTTTTGATACAATACAAAACCATCAGAATCAGGTGTATCGAGGTCAATATTAACGATCTCAAGTGCCTCACCGACATAGGCTTCTGCCCTGGTGATCTCTGAATTGACACCCAGCATATCTGAAAGACGGCCGTTCTCCTGAGCTTTGAATGTCAGGACAAACAAATCACCATCAGCGGTGATCGGCTGATTAGAATGCCAGCTTGTTGTCAGGTGGTTTTGGAACACACCAAAATTGCTTTCATCAACTGTAACTGCCCCGGCTGTAATATTTTGCAGAGCCAGGCCTGATGTGGCCAGAGTGAACTGGTAACCATAGACGTCTGCCAGTTTTCCTGACACCGGTATATCGATCACCTCCCCTTTCTCTACATCCTTGTCTTCATACACCATCTCGATGCCGGCGACACGACTGTCAGAAGTTTGACCACCGTTGAGGCTCAGCACAATACTGCTGTTGACATCTCCCATTTTAATGGCGACAAAATCTTCAGCCATCAAATCTGTACTCAAATAATCGATACTGATATCCTCAGAATACACCCATGGATTGTCAGTCGTCAGATCCTGTGATGCATCGATGAATTTCCAGCTTGGGCACTGTGGCATTTCGTCATAGATCCCCAGGATCAGCTTGCGCAACTCAAGCAGGTCAAGCGCACTGACATTGTTGTCGCAGTTGACATCCGCCGCGATCATCTTGTATGGTGAATCGAGCTTTTGCTGACCCAGGACATGGCGCTGCATTAGGACGAGATCAAGCGTGCTGACCCCTTCAAGGTAGTTGCCACTCATTTGAGCATTGATGCCGTAGTCGCTGAACATTTCATTGTCGCTGAATGCGTACGCACCCTGACCATCAGTGGTCTGAGTTCTCGGATATTCCGGCAGATCACTGACGAGTTCCATATCCACACCGGCCACATGGGCGCCCGTTTCGATGGCGATCTGTCCCGCGATCATTGCACTGCCGCCACCGCCATTATCGATCAACCTCAGGTTGACAACACAAAAGTCTGAATTCCCACTCTCGTCCCAGACATAGACCGGCAGTTCGATCATGCCGTTATCACTGGAATCTATGGCGTTGAGATCAAAGATCAAACCCGAACTGTTCAGGTCGCCTCTCCAGATCTGGGCATCTCCGGCCAGGTAATCATTTTCCCTGGCTTCTCCGTCTTCGTCGTACCATGGGTCGAGCGACGGGTCAGCCAACTGCGGTGGCACCTGGTTTGTGAATGTGTACAGGAGGTAAGCCCCATCTGTACAATTGTCAAAACTGCCCTGGTTGAAATCTATCGCCCAAAGCTCAACGCTGCCATTTTCCATGACAGCTGTGCTCAGGTTCAGGCAGTATGGTGTCGGTGGTTTCTTGTCTGCAATCTGGAAGTATCGAGTGAGGCTGACCACATTGTTACAGCCGTCGTGGGCTTTCCAGATGACCCTGTGCATGGCAGTGCTCGGTGACAGGCCGTCATTTAATTTAACGGACACTTCTCCTCCATTGCCCGTTGCCGGCACATAATAAGGATTCGGTTCACCGTTTACAATACGTGGGAGGAAGGTGCTGTGGTACTCATCCTCGGTCCAGTCGGCATAATAATCCACTGAGACTTCCCATTTTATCCAGTCAGAGGCGCAAGCGCCGTTATCTGTCGCAGAAGCAGTGAGAGTAACACCCTTGCTCAGGCAATTCACGTCAACGGCAAAGCAGACATTATCTTCTGAATCCACTTCCGGATCTTCAGTGTCGATCACTTTGATCACCTGAGTCCAGTTGTAACGGCCTCCAGCGGTCGGATGTGCAGGGTCGTAGAGACACCAGTTGATCACACTCCAGTGGTTCAACACCTTATAGCAGGCACCATCCTCAAAGAGGAAGGTATCTGTTTCGAGGCTGATGCCCACGAGTTCACACGTGCTTTCGAGCCACGTGGGCTCACCTGAATCCGCATCCAGGCAATCAAGGACCTGGTTAGAAGGCCAGGCTATGGAAGAAGGATCAAAGGAATCAACAGGCTCTATGACGAACCACTGTTCGCACGCTGTGCTATTGTTCAGGCGGAATTGTCGCCTGATGGCACCATAGCCACATGATGGGTTGTAAGCCGGAATGGACTGCCCCGCATATGGCGGGATCGATGCCGGTTTATCCCGGGGCTCGGTGCGAATATCTTCCTGGTACCAGTCGATCTCAGCTTCTCCACAGGCATTGATGATTTCCGGCACCCCTGTCATTTCAAGGTTGTCGATATCCATATCACAGCCCAAAATCATTGGGTCAGGACAGATCACTGCAGGGGCGGCTTTATCTTCTACACGGACCAGGGCCCATGTTTCGTTTGTATTGCCTTGTTCGTCCGTGACACGGAGCATGACTTCCACTTCTGAATATGGCAGGCCAGAGATGGAATCGATTTTGGCGTCAAGCAGGTCATCACAACAGAATTTGACGAACTCGCCATATTCAAGGTTGGACGGGTCACCACAATTGTCTGTAGTCCTTTTCACAGCAAGCGCAACGGAAGAACACCCGTCATAACTGCCATTATCGACATCGATGGCATAGATCTTGCCGATCCCGTTCTCACCATTTGGATTGCCGATATTTGTCAGGCTCAAGACGATGAATTCCTTGGCGACTGCCACAGGGGGCGTATGATCCTTGACATAGACACTCATATAATATTTACCCTGGTTGCCGCAGCAATCCTCGGTCACGTATTCAAATGTATGGTACCCCACAGGCACATCGTGGGCCATGTATCCATTAACGGCATCACCCGTGATGTTAAAGGCATCGCTTGTAAATCCGATCCAGTACGTCAGGTTGCCATCACAATCATCGTAAATGTGCTCCGGATGCGGCAGGTTCACATTGACCGCGCACTCCCATGGATCGACGCTCAGGGTGATGTCATGGACATCGATCACCGGATCTGTCTGGTCAACGGCCTTGACGATCTGGTCATATGAGAGCAATTCTCCTGTGCACCAGTCGAGCAGGGCCCATGTCCTGAGAATCTTGCTGTTGCCGTTACAACCAAACGTGCAGGCATCGATAGCTATATCTGTATAGCCGACGATGATGTTGCAAACTTCAATGGAGATCGGCTGCGGATCGAGACCGCGCGTCCCGATGGTGTAGTAGTGCGGATAGGCATAAGGCACACCTTCATTGTCCTCAATGACAAGGTCCACATCACCTTCATCGGGATCGATATTATCGTCATCTGTATCACGGTCCTCGGTGGCCGGATTGTCGAAGTAAGCCATGATGGCTTCAGGGCTCGTGCCGGCGCCGCAAGGCAGTTCGACCACCCGCAGGGGAAGAATAATGCTGTCCTCAATGGGCGTGATCTCGCTGGCGTCCCTGAGGACGACCGTATCCCTGAGGGTGAGCACCTCGAAGACAAATTCCTGGGTGCAGTACAGTGTATCTTTCGTATCAAAAGGATTGTTTTCATCCTGCGCGTCATAGGTCACTGAGTAGGATCTCCTGACAAACTTCCTGTTGCAAGTCCCACTGTCGAAATAGTGATCTGTCCATTGTAGATCTTCCGGGTTGTAGTTGTCACAGTTGTCGGTGACACCATCAAGGATATCATCGATCCCGGGCTCGAGGAAGTCGAAGGGAATTGTCGTTTCATATCCCGCTTTGACGAGATCGTATTCAAAACAATTCAATGTACAATCTTCATCGTACTGTCCTTTAGTCGTGACCAGGTTGCCAGGTCCGGAATAGTTCCAGGAATAGGTTCCCAAGTCTGTCACAGCCCATCCACTTGACACAAGGACATAGGTTTGTCCTGCAGTGAGGGCGGTGATGAGCTGAGGTTCTGAGCCGACACCGAAACTGTCATCGTCCTGGACGATAGGATCTTCCTGGCAGGGGTTCTTCGGATCAAATTCATCTTCGTAGATGGCGGCAATACCGTCACCAAAGCCGAACATCGTCAGCGTGTAAACACCTGTGACATCAACTGTAAATTCGTACAGATCGACATAGTGATCGCCTGCAGCGGGGGGTGCAGGCCAGCACGGGGCACCACCGATCGAGGCAACGACATCCGAAGTTGTCAGTTCACCTGAAAATGGATTGTCAAAAGGTACACCTGCCGGGATACTTCCACCGACTGGGCATTCGCATGTCAGAGTAGGCACGAGTTTATCTTCGAAAATGACGAATCCCCAGCATACGAGCAGATTGTTTTGATTGAACACCCGGACCGTTAACGTCAGGTTCAAGTAATCCCTGAGGATCGTATTCGGGTTTGCCGTTGAAATAAGGGGATATCCAGCCAGGTCATACACCACATACGAATACAGGCTGTAATCCGGCACGTCCCCTTCGAGGAACATATCCGGGGTGATGTCATTGGCATCGCAATTGGCATCGACACTGATATGCACGAGGTTGTTACAGGGCGAATTTTGTGAAAAAGCCGCTGAAACGACCAAAAATGCAAGTGCCAAAACCTGTAATGATTTGTAAATTTTGATCATGAGATTGAGTTTAATATCATTTACGTTCTAAAAAACACCAAAAAACCCAATAGCCTTAATCAGTGACATTGCTAAAAAACCTTAATTGTAAGTGGCGCATTTCCAGAAAAGTACACATACAGCAGGCGCCTTAAGGCCTCTCGGCAATGGAATGAGATCAGGTTTATTAAGTTCTTTTGTACAATTTCGTCATCGTAAAAGTAGGTTTTTTCCCTTTTTTACCAAAGGAATATCCCAAATTTTACACTTCCGATGAGAGCTCCAGAAGGGTAATTTCGGGCCACATGCCGACCCTGCCGGGGAAGGCCAGAAAGCCAAAACCGCGGTTGACATAGAGCACCTGTCCATCTTCCTCATATTTGCCGATCCATCGCGGGTAGCGGTATTTGGCTGGGCTCCATTTGAATCCGGGGAGGTTGACGCCGAATTGAAAGCCGTGGGTGTGGCCGCTCAGCGTGAGGTGGATCTTTTCCTTGTGGGGCAAAACTTTTTCATCCCAGTGTGTGGGATCGTGGCTCATCAGGATGTTAAAACGTCCATTGGCGCCGGACAATGCCCGTTCCAGGTCACCGTACTTAGGGAACCACCGTCCCCTGCCCCAATTCTCCACGCCCAGGATGTTGATGGCCTCTGTTCCCCGAGTGATCACTCTAGATGTGTTATTGAGCAGTTCAAATCCCAGGTCCTGGTAAGTGTCCATGAAGGACTGCCAGTAAGTGTCCTTATCTTTTTGATTATCAAACCCATAGAGGCCGTAATAGTCGTGGTTGCCCAAAACGGCGTAGACACCATCACGGGCTTTGAGCTCACGCAGCACATCGCGGTAAGGATTGATCTCTTCCTTGCGGGAATTGACGAGGTCGCCTGTGAAGAGGATGACATCGGGATCCAGGGCATTCACCATCTCGATGCCTTTGCGCACCTGTTCGACACTGTCGAGACTGCCGGCATGGATGTCGGAGATTTGGACGACCCTGTAGCCGTCGAAGGCGGCGGGAAGGTCCTTGAAGCTCAGTTTGAGGCGCTCTACGGTGTAGCGGTACTTGCCGCGGGTGAAGCCGTACAAAAGAGAAAGAAAGGGAATCGATGCTGCCCCTGCAGCAGCCAGGGTCAGGAAATCGCGCCTGTCAGGCAAGAACACTTCTGCGCTCACGGCTCCGGATCGAAACATCCCTTTGACAAACAGGATGATGGAAGCAACGATGCGTCCAAAGTCCTGGATGAAGAGCCCGGCACAGAACACCAGTTTTGTGACGAGGGAGGTGATGATGATGCCGATGTACACATTGACTTCTGTCCCTGAAAAGATGTTGCGCTGGATCACGGCGCTGTTTAGCCTGAAAAAGGCATAGTAAGTTCCGATGACGGTCAGGAGGTAGATGATGCTGAAGAGCCGAATGCTGGCGGGTGTCCGGAACATGGATTTGAGCCCGAAGTACATGTACACATCGAGGGCGATGTGGAGGAGAAGAAAAGGCAAAATCCGACCGCTCATTCAGGTAAAATGTTTAAGAATTCTATTGAATAACCTACATTGTAGAAGATTTGTTTTGCAAAACACAAAAATCGATACGCTGGACATATGACCATACACCGTTCTGATACGATCATTGCCTTGTCGACGCCGCAGGGCATCGGTGCCATCGGGGTCATACGGCTGTCGGGGCCTGAGGCCATCCAGGTTGTGGACAAGCACTTTTTCGGGGCGAATCTCGAAAAGGCGGCATCCCACACGGTCCATTACGGCAAGATCAGGAATGAAACAGATGATATCCTGGACGAATGCCTCGTGACCATTTTCCGGGCGCCGCGTTCCTATACGACCGAGGATGTCATCGAGATCTCCTGCCACGGGTCACCGTATATCATCCAGGAAGTCATCCAGTTGTTTCTCCGCCAAGGCATCCGGCATGCCGAACCCGGGGAGTTTACCATGCGCTCGTTCTTGAATGGGCAGTTGGACCTCGTCCAGGCTGAGGCTGTTGCGGATCTGATCGAATCCGAATCCAAAGCCAGCCACGATGTGGCTATCCGGCAGATGCGCGGCGGTTTTTCCAAAACCATCAAGGGGCTCAGGGACAAGCTTATCGAATTTGCCAGTCTTATCGAATTGGAGCTCGATTTTTCCGAGGAAGACGTGGAGTTTGCCGACCGGCGGCTGTTGGTCCGACTGGTCACCGAAACGCAAGCGGTTGTCCGTGGGCTGATCCGGTCCTTCGAACTCGGTAATGTCTTGAAGAAAGGCATACCCACCGTCATCGCCGGAAGGCCGAATGCCGGCAAATCGACATTGCTTAACGCCTTGCTGGAAGAAGAGCGGGCTATTGTGTCGGACATCCCCGGGACAACGCGCGACACCGTCGAAGAGCATCTGAACATCAACGGCGTCCTGTTCAAATTCATTGACACGGCCGGTTTGCGCGCCGCAGAAGATGCGATCGAAAAGATCGGTGTGTCCCGAACGATGGAAAAGATCGGGGCATCGACCCTGGTTATTTACGTTGTCGATGTCACGGAGACGTCGCCCTACGATGTGTGGTCCGACATCAAGGTGATCGACATCCGCCATCCGCGGCTGATCGTCTTGCTCAACAAGATGGACCTGGCGCCGCACACGAAACCTGAAACGTATTATTACGAAGAAGTCATCCATGCCGGCAACACGATCACAGCCTCAGCCAAAAACCGGATGAACATCGAATACCTGAAGGAAAAGATCCTGGATTCTGTTCTCGCTGACCAGTCCACCCAGGATGCCTCTATGGTCACGAATGCCCGCCATTATGATGCCCTGGTCAAAGCCGAAGAATGCCTGGACCGCGTCCTCCACGGCATTGACACAGGCATAACAGGCGATTTTGTGGCCCAGGACATCCGGCATGCCCTGCATTATCTCGGGGAGATTACAGGGGAGATCCATACGGATGATCTGCTGGAATCTATCTTTTCGAGATTTTGTATCGGAAAATGAGTTTTTAGTTTACAGTTTTTAGTTTGTAGTGGTTGATTATTGTAAACTCATCTATTTATGTAGTCCTCCAGAATATCGATGGATCATGCCTTCGACCTATCAATCAATGCCCTATTAATATGATTGATAAACTAGAAACTAGAAACTGAAAACTGAAAACTTCACAAGTGTATCACCAGCCTGTGTGAATTATCCCTTGACGGTGCTATGAGACACAGGCGGGGCAACTGGCGGAGATTGCAGAAGGGGTGCAACTAAAGGACGTTCCAGAGGAGAAGGATGAATATATATAACATGAGGTAGAGTAAGTAACAGTGTATTCTATTAATCCAGTAACTGTTCCCGTGGTCACATTATTCTGATTGATCCGTGACATTGAACAGATCCTCCCCCTCCCCTCTGTGGTTTTTTAGTAACTTCATCCAGCGGTGGTCCATGTTTGTTTGATATTTTTCATGATTCCAGCATTTGCTGGGTGAAATTAATAAAAAAATCACGGCACCAGGTAAACAACAGAACCCAATTTTTTCTAATTATCCATTGACGGGGC
>JBFKJL010000003.1:0-26106 GCA_041631795.1 Saprospiraceae bacterium
CTGTATGGCGTCTCTATAAAGATCTGCGTTTGCCCGGTTCTCTGAGTGATGTCACCGAGCTTTTTCACCGTGATTTTTAATTCAGGTGTTTTGATTGGAAGGTATCCGTGAAAACAGAAATTTTGACCGTTAAGCCCTGAGGCGGAAAGTGCGAGCACAACCGAAGATGGGCCCGAGAGAGCCTGTACACTGTAACCTGCCTGATGTGCTGCAGCGGCAAAAAGGGCACCTGGATCAGCCATCCCTGGCACACCAGCTTCACTGATGACTCCGACGTTCTGGCCTTGATTCAGCCATGCCATCATTGTCAGAACATCATCAGCATGGTTATTCTTTTGCATTTCATGAACTGTCAGTTCTTCGATGCGATAGGGCGGGCGTGTCTTTTTGATAAATCGGCGAGTGGTCCTGGCACGTTCGGCAATAAAATGACGTAAATTGTGGATAACCCTGATCGTTGCTTCCGGAATCGTATCCACTGCTTCTTCCGAAATCGGGGAGGGGATGATGTATAAAACAGGTTTGTCGATGACTTTTGGCGACTAAAATAATGACAACTGGGCATTTTTCCGCTTTTCATAAAGGGAAGTATTGAACTCAACAGGTGGAGCAGGTTTCAAATAAAGTTTCCTGGCCACATCAAATTGATCCTTGATGATGTCTGCTATTTGACCTGTTCCTGACATCCGCTTGTGAAACCTGGAATCATGGATATACCCGTCATGCATGGATTTCACTTTGTTCATGATTTTCTCTTTTCTCATGGGATAATTCTTGTCCAGCCAATTCTCAAACACAAGCCCAAGGCCCCCATTAAGTCTGAGGACTATATGCTTAATGTCTTGCACGCCTATGTCTCCCAGTTTTCGCACGAGGTTAAAAATGCCAGTATCATTGAGCCCTGGTATTATTGGTGCTGCAAGGACAGAGACAGGAATGTCATTTTCAATGAGGATCTGGGCTGTTTTTATACGCGTGTGGATTGAGCTGGCACGAGGCTCAAGTTTGTGCCGGACCCGGTCATTCAGCGTATTGATGGATATACAAACCCTGACGAGATGATCACGAGAAAGCTCTTTTAAAATTTCGAGGTCACGCAGGATCAGGCTGTTTTTCGTCACGATGGCCACTGGGTGCCTGTATTGCATAAAGACATGAAGCAGAGACCGGGTGATTTCATACTGTCTTTCAAGAGGTTGGTAACAATCCGTATTGCCTGAAAGCATAATGGGGGATGCTGTCCAGTCCGTATGCTCGAGTCTTTTTTTGAGAAGGGCAGCAGCATTGGTCTTGACCATGATCTTGGTTTCGAAATCCAGCCCGCAACTGTAACCCCAATAGGTGTGTGTATTTCGCGCATAGCAATACACACAACCATGTTCACAACCCTGGTAAGGATTGATGGAATAGTTAAAACCAATATCCGGGCTGTCCACTTTGTTGACAATTGTGTGCGCTTCCGTTTCAATAGCCACGGTTTTGATCATGCGATCAGGGTCGGGTTTGATCTCAGCCGATCTGACCGTATGATGAAAGGGATTCGAGGGATTGATCTGAGCGCCTCGTCCTTTAATGTATGTTGTAATATTCGACATAAAATTGCTGATAAATCCGACTAAGCTATAAATACTCTGTGAAAAAGTCAAGGTTTTTTAAAATATATCTACTTTCATAGCCTTATTTGCATGTCTGATATGAAGCCCTACACGGTCAAGCTCGAACAATTTGAAGGCCCTTTTGATCTGCTGTTGTATTTCATACAGAGGGATGAACTTGATATCTACGATATTCCAATCGCCAAGGTCACGAATGACTTTCTCGAGTATATCCGGCACCTGGAGCAACTGAACCTGGATGTGGCCAGTGAATTTATCCTCGTCGCAGCCACCTTAATGCGGATCAAGGCAAGGATGTTAATTCCTCGGAAGGAGCTCGATGATGAAGGTAATGAGATTGATCCGCGTGAAGAACTTGTGACCCGTTTATTGGAGTACAAGCAATTCAGAGAAGCTGTTGAGGATCTGCAGATCATGGCCGAGGAAAGAGCCATGAAGTTGGACAGGGGAAATGTGAAAAGCGAGATGAAAAGGCTTGCGGAAATAGCCCTGGTGGATGCCGAGCTTGAATCAGTCAATGTGTACAAGCTGTTCAAGGCATTTCAAAATGCACTTGAACGGTATGGGAATGTGAAGGATCGCTATATTCATCATGTCGTAAAATATCCCTACACCATCAGGGAACAACGCAGCTTTGTTGTCACGCGTGTCCGGCAAATGGGCAAGGTGAATTTCAATGCATTGTTTTCTGGTCTTGAAAACCGCGTTCATGCCATCGTTACCTTCCTGGCCTTACTTGAATTGGTCAATTCACAAGCCCTCAGGATCATGCAAGGTGGAGGAGCCAATAATTTTTGGCTGACACCTGGTGACAACATCGCTTCAGAGGAGGAATAATGTATTGACCAATGTTCACAGACACTGGTCCCAATACATGATTTCGCTGAACACCCTCACTGTCTCAATTCTAAATACATAGTATTGATCTTTGAAACCGTTTTGAAACGCTTCATATCCCATAATTAATTATGCTCAAAATAGAGCAACCCAACGAAAAGTTTGCTTTTAATCTTATTTTCAAAATGATCTCTAAAATGGTCAAAATCATTGGTTTTTCAGCCGGTTTTATAGCTGATTGCCTTATATTTGCAGCGATTTTCTGAGCAAAAAATTAAATCTTTTCAATGGCTAATACTGGCGAAATCAAACAAATCATAGGTCCTGTTGTCGATGTAAGCTTCACGGGCGAAGGCACACAGCTTCCTGAAATTCTTAATGCCCTGGAAATTGAACGTGAAAACGGAGATAAATTGATCCTCGAGGTCCAACAGCATCTCGGTGAAGACAGTGTCAGGACAGTGTCCATGGATTCTACAGAAGGATTGACACGAGGCATGAAGGTGGTCGATCTTGGACAACCGATCACAATGCCTGTCGGAGAAGAGATCAAAGGCCGCCTGTTTAACGTGGTTGGAGAAGCAATTGACGGAATTGGTAAAGTTGAAAAGACTGCGGATGCTTATCCTATTCACAGGAAGCCGCCGTCATTTGAGGAATTGTCAACAGAATCTGAAGTCCTCTATACAGGAATCAAAGTCATTGACCTGATCGAACCTTATTCCAAAGGTGGGAAGATTGGATTATTTGGAGGTGCAGGTGTTGGTAAAACGGTTTTGATCATGGAATTGATCAACAATATCGCCAAAGGATACGCGGGTATCTCCGTATTTGCCGGTGTGGGTGAAAGAACACGTGAAGGCAATGACCTGCTCAGGGAGATGCTCGAATCCAATGTCATCAAATATGGTGAAGAATTTAAAGAAAGTATGGAAGCCGGCGGATGGGATCTATCCAAAGTCGACAAGAAAGAACTGGCAAAATCACAGGCGACTTTGGTTTTTGGTCAAATGAATGAACCGCCTGGAGCACGAGCGCGAGTGGCCTTGTCTGGTCTGACGTGTGCCGAATATTACCGCGATGGTGATTTGAACGACCCAACGGGTGGAAGGGACATTTTGTTCTTTATCGATAATATATTCCGGTTTACCCAAGCTGGTTCTGAAGTGTCTGCACTTCTAGGCCGAATGCCTTCTGCAGTTGGCTATCAGCCAACGCTGGCTACGGAAATGGGTATAATGCAGGAAAGGATCACAT
This sequence comes from Saprospiraceae bacterium, assembly GCA_041631795.1. Taxonomy (GTDB): domain Bacteria; phylum Bacteroidota; class Bacteroidia; order Chitinophagales; family Saprospiraceae; genus JBFKJL01. Next base: position 3,711 of record JBFKJL010000003.1, read on the forward strand.
CTACAAAAAGAGGCTCCATCACATCTGTCCAGGCTGTTTACGTTCCAGCGGATGACCTGACTGACCCGGCTCCGGCAACAACATTTGCCCACCTTGATGCAACGACAGTCCTCAGCAGGAAACTGGCGTCCCTGGGTATTTACCCGGCGGTGGATCCACTAGATTCGACATCGAGGATCCTTGAACCCGCTGTCGTTGGTGAAGAGCACTATAACACAGCCCAGAAAGTGATCGGTATCCTCCAGAGATATAAAGAACTGCAGGATATTATCGCTATCCTCGGTATGGAAGAATTGTCCGAAGAAGACAAACTTGTTGTCCACAGGGCACGGAGAGTTCAGAGATTTTTATCCCAACCATTCCATGTCGCGGAGCAATTTACCGGGCTACAGGGTGTGCTGGTGCCCATTGAAGAAACGATTAGGGGTTTCAACATGATCCTTGACGGTGAAGTTGACGAATATCCCGAAGCAGCCTTTAATCTTGTAGGTACCATTGATGATGCTATTGCCAAGGGTAAAAAACTCCTCGAAGACGCTAAAGCCTAAGCATGAGACTTATTGCACTGACACCGGAAAAGGAAATTTTTAACGGGAACATCAAATCCATAAAGGTCCCCGGGACTTCAGGGCAATTTGAAATCCTGGAAGGCCACGCCGCTATTGTTTCGGCGCTAAGTGAAGGTACAGTGAGGATCATTGACGAAAAAGGAGAATCCACAAAAATCGACATCGAAAAAGGATTTGTAGAAGTCCTGGAAAATGAGGTATCCTTGTTGATCAATAAGATACAAAGCAAATAATTAACTAAGTAACCAACTTTTTGGGCTGCCTTAATTTTAGGGCAGCCTTTTTGTTTGTAGCCATTTTTCTTACCTTCAAAGGAATATTATAATGGAGTACGACAAATTAAAACTGATCCAGGAACGGGCAGAGGATTTATTGCATACCCTAAAAGAGGATGAGAATATCTCTGCGCATATCAATGCTTTTTACATCCTCATGGGTTTGACTATGGCTTCAATTGCCTTCATTTACATCAGGTCTGACATCTCTTTAAGACTTTTGATCTATTTGTTGCTCCTTATTGGTGTTATTGCCTATCACAGGATCAGGATGAAAACGGCGCTTAAAGAAAACACCCGGTTGGCTGAATACAAGAATGAGAATACAGAAACGAAAGATGAGCATATCAGCGGGCTTCTCAAGTACCTTTCCTCAGGCATTAATGTCAAAAAAACCCGAGCCGAAACAGTAAGAACAGGATTCATGGTGGTATTCCCTGTTTTTCTGCTGCTCCTGAGCGAAATATTTTTTTACCCCTTTGATTTGACACAATTTATCATTCTCATTGTCGTCGCATTTACACTTGGGGCCGGATTCTGGTATGTGTATTTCACTGAAAGTATAAAGATGTACGAGATGGACAAGGAAGAGGTCGATGCCCTCCTGACGCGACTGAACCTAGAGTAACCTGTCAATACTTTCCAGATCCTCGACATTGACAGGGCCAATTATCTTGGTCAGTTGTTCAACAGCTTTTGCCCTGACTTCATCATTGATATAACAGGCAATGGTGACGATACCAAAACTCAGAACGCCAATATCATCAGTCATCCCGATTACAGGGGTCAGATCAGGTATGGCATCAATCGGTGAAAGAAAGTATCCAATAGTGCCAATAATGATATTTTTTGCCCATGACGGAGTTTCCTTTCCCTGGAAGGCATAAAAGAGCAACAAAAGGGTGTAGATGCCTTTCGTACTCATTTGCCTCATAAATTTACGGGCATGACCTTGTACTTTATCAAGGTTAAAGTATTTTTTGTACTTGTCTAAATTCCTTCGCATCGTCATTATAACCCGAAATCCGGGCTATTTAGTTTCCTCAAAAGCCCCCAGTCCGGAAAATGTCATTCCTCCATCGCTCAATACCGGAAGTATAATTTCAAGGCATTCCAGCACTTTTTCAACGTATTGCGGGGAATCGTGCAAAACAATGATGGATCCGGCCATGGTATGTTTTTTAATAATTCGGGCGCAGTCGTCAGCAGAATTATGCTTTTGAAAATCTCCTGGCATAACCTCCCAGAATATAAGCTGGTACAAATTTTTTAAATGCGAATATTGTCTCCAGGTCAATTGACCATAGGGCGGCCTGTACAAGGCAGACTGAGTGATTTCGGCACCCTTGACAGCATTTTCAACATATTGTTCAAAATCCGTTTTCCATCCCGACAAGTGTTTGAATCCGTGATTGGCGAGAGTGTGTCCTTGGTTTTTGGTGTCTTGAACAAGTTCAGGGTATTGAATGCAAGAGATTCCCTGGCAGAAAAACGTGGCTTGCGCCCCAAAACGGTCAAGCAAGCTCAAAATTTTTGGCGTGCTTTCAGGGTGGGGGCCATCGTCAAAAGTGAGGAAAACATTGTGGACATCCTCCTCAATCCTCCAGGTGGCACCCTTGAACATTTTTTGCACCAGTGTGGGTGTGCGCCTATAAAACATCCTTCTATCGCATTTTTGGACGCCTTCTCTTGCCACCGGGGTTGATGCCCCGCATACCTTGTTTTCCCATACTCCTGGCCGCTTTCATTTGTCCCTGGTTGTTGGCAAGCGCCTTGGAAAAGTAATCCATCTGTTCCTTGATCTGGGACTGTGTGACTTTGAGTTTTTTGGCCTGACCAAAATAATTATTGGCTGCTTTCCATTTGCCTTTCGTTGCATTTATATTGGCAAGCTGCATCAAAACAAGCGCTTTTTCATTATCAGACGGTAATTTCAGGTTCAGTGCAATATTAAAATAATCTTCTGCAGAAGAATGGTCATTCCTGTTGGCAGCAATCGAACCGCGCATAATGAAATAAAAAGCACGATTTGTGACGTACAGCCATTTAGGCATCAACGTCAGGTTAAGCCGCTTTTCTGCCCCATCAAAATCCATGTCCTGCACAAGCTGGGCAGCAGACTGAACGGTTCCCAGAAGAATGTAGCTCAGTAATAATCCCAGTCCCACAACCAGTAAGGGCAAGGCGTACCAGAACCCCTGCCAAAAAGCGAGTCCAATACCACCGAGTAAAAATACAGCGATAAGGGTAAATTTGATATATATATTCAAAGTGAACATAGCATTCGTTTTGGTCACAAAAATAATGAATTAATTTTCAGGGAGCCCGACGAGCGAATGATCGCTGATAATCACCATGTTTTCCCTGATGATCAAATGACTGGCAGCCGGAAAAACAGATTTAAATGAGTCGAGAAAGACACGACTTTCGGACATGGCATTTTCATCGCTATACATCCTGTTGTACAACAGCAACCCACCTGCATTCAATTTGTTTTTCAGTATTTCGAGAAATTTGGCACTTTGAAACTTTTCGGGAATCACAGCACTCTGAAATATATCCATAATGATCAAGTCATACTGACCCTTGTCGGTTTCCGTGAAAATATAGCCATCGGTATTGATGACCTCGATGAATGATCGCAAGCGCGGAAGGGCATAAACGGAGGCCAACCTGCATATTTCAGGGTCAATTTCAATAGCTGTGTATTCAAAGTTTTTTTTGAAGACCTTTTCCAGCATAAATGGAACAGATCCCAATCCAAGTCCCAATAAAAGGACTTTTTGGCCTTTTAGTCCCTGCCAGTCCATTCGTTGGAATGTTTCCCTGAAATTAATGTACCAGTCGTCGTAGGAATATATGGCATCACGTGTGACCAGCTGAAGACGCCCCTTTTTCAGGTAGACTTCAATGATTGGATTGTAATACGAGCCGGTTTCCTCAAGGACGATCGGAAATAAATAACTCCAGGCAACTTTATACCACGGGAACTGCATAAACTAAACTTCCCAGGTTCTATATTTTGCGGTTTGATGAAAGACGTGTTCCAGGATGATCTTGTCTTCATCTGTCAGAGTTTGTTGACGTCTCGCCATCATTGACTCTGCGGCATCAAATGTCTTGTCAAGCCTGTACGTTGAAAACCCGTGATTTCCGCCCCATGAATATGAAGGCACAAAATTCCGTGGAAAACCACTCCCGAAAATATTGGCGTTCACGCCGACCACTGTGCCGGTATTGAACATTTGGTTGATGGCACTTTTCGAATGATCACCCATGACCAATCCACAAAACTGGAGGCCAGTTGCCGTAAACTTATCTTGGGCGTAATCCCAGAGCTTTACCTCAGCATAATTGTTTTTAAGATTGGAATTATTTGTATCTGCACCCAGGTTGCACCATTCCCCGAGGACGGCATTGCCCAGGAAGCCGTCATGCGCTTTGTTTGAATAGGCCTGGATCACCACATTGTTCAGTTCACCACCGACCTTTGACCATGGACCAATGGTCGTGCCCCCGTAAATTTTTGCCCCCATTTTGACAACGGCATTGTCATGCAGGACAAAAGGTCCACGGATGTGGCTGCCTTCCATGATTTCAGCGTTTTGACCAATATAGACTGGGCCATTTGTGGTGTTGAGCGTTGAAGCCTCTATCCTGGCTCCAGGGCCAATGTATATTTTACCTTCACCGAGCAAGGTGTTTGACCCCGCAAGTGTCCCTGTGGATGCATGGTCGATCCAGGCAAAATCATTTTCAATTTCCGCGCCATTGAGGCGAAAAATATCTGTGATACGCTTTATAAGATTTACAGTATCTGTCGACTTGGAAATGTCAACCCCCCTTAGCTCCTCTATTTCTTTATTTTCTATAAGCCGGGCAAACTGGGATTCACCCATTTTTGCGGCCAGGAGGATGTCATTGAAAAGCAGGGCCTCATTCAGTTCGAGATGGCGAATAAGCTTGGTCATTTTCTTCGTGGGGATGAGCCTTGAGTTGATGACCGTATTTTCATTTTTGATCTGGATAGGATATTTCTTAGAAAGATAGTCCCGGGTAATGTAGCTGGCTTTGCCGGACAGGTGATTTTCCCATTTTTCCCTGATCGTGAAAAGGCCGAGGCGTAATTCCGAGATGGGCCTTGTGAATGTCAGTGGTAAGAATGCGCTCCACTGATCGTCATCGAAGAGAATTAAATTTATCATGGTAAAAAAAAAGCTCCTTGATGGAGCTTCTTATAATTATTGTATCATTATTTTTCCTCGGCTTCGGGCTCCTTTTTAACTTTGCTGAATTTGGCGAACTTCTTATTGAACTTATCGATACGTCCAGCGCTATCCACAAATTTCATCTTTCCAGTGAAAAAGGGATGGGATTTCGATGAAATTTCCAGTTTAACAAGCGGATATTCCTGACCATCTTCCCAGACGATCGTATCCTTTGTCTGCACTGCAGAGCGTGTCAAGAAAGCATGGTCAGCTGAGAAATCCTTGAATATAACCAATCTGTAATCCTGGGGATGAATATCTTTTTTCATGTCTTTTAAATTCTGGAGTGCAAAAGTAAGAGAAAAAAACCAATAAATAAAGCTCAAAGTGCCATTAAATGTTGTCGCCCTCACCGAAAGAAAGCATCTTCAAAATGCGTGATGGCCAGGAGATTTTCATTCTTCAAAACGACAGATATAATATCAAAACGCACCTCCCAGTTGTGGCAAACGGCCTCCATATACCTTTGAGCCGCATCGATTAAAAAGTTTTCTTTCTTTTTAGTTATAAATTCTTCGGGGGCGCCATAATCCAGGTTTGTGCGTGTCTTGACTTCGACAAAGACCAGGATATCACCCATTTTACAAATGATATCTATTTCCGCGCGTTTAAACCTCCAGTTTGATTCAAGAATCGCGTAGCCCTTTGAAATGAGATGATCCCTTGCATATTTTTCGCCGAGGCGTCCTATTTCAAATGTGCTGTTCATAATTTTATGAATGGAGAAATCACTACTTTTATGGACAATTTAAAGCATTTAATTTTATTACCATATGATGGATAAACTTATCAGCCGGTTTCCCGGCCAGTTGGCCGAAGCAATGACCATCGGTGAAGCCGCACGAATCAAGCCTCATGAATTTGAAATCAACAAGGCATTTGTGACCGGCCTCGGAGGATCCGGGATTGGAGCAAATTTCGTCGCTGAACTGATCAGGGAGGAATGCCCGATACCCTACAACGTGGGGAAAGGATACTCCATCCCGGCGTATGTCGACAAGCACACCCTGGCCATAGCATCGTCTTATTCCGGCAATACAGAGGAAACCCTGAACGCGTTCAAGGCTATTGAGCAAACCGGGGCCAAGATCGTTGTCGTCTCTTCAGGTGGCAAACTGATACAAATGGCAGAAACAAAAGGGTATGATTACATCAAGGTCACTGAAAACTGGCCTTCACCCAGGGCCTGCCTTGGCTATTCACTTGTTCAACAACTCTATATACTTTTTAAATTGGGCTTTATCAGCCGCCAAAGCCTCAATGAGATCAAATCTTCGATTGATCTTTTGAAATTCAATGAAGAGGATATCCGAAATGAAGCTCAAGCCATTGCAAAGCAATTGTTCAATAAGATTCCGGTCATTTACACTACAGACAGGATGGAATCTGTGGCCATTCGTCTCAGGCAGCAGATCAATGAAAATTCAAAAGCTTTGTGCTGGCATCACGTTGTACCGGAAATGAACCACAATGAGCTTGTGGGATGGAGGACACGCAACGAAGACCTGGCTGTGCTTTACCTGCGCAATACTGACGATTTTAGAAGAAACCAGGTCCGCATAGAGATCAACAAAAAGATCATTGCCCGCTATACTGATACCATTATTGAAGTGTACTCAAAAGGCAAGTCCCTGGTTGAAAAATCCATGTACCTGGTCCATCTTGGGGATTGGGTCAGTTGGTATTTATCCCAATTGCGCGGGGTAGATGCCGTTGAGATTGATGTGATAGATTTCCTCAAGGCGGAATTGGCCAAGGTCTGATAAAATATCTCCGTACCGGTGACTAAAAAAGCATATTATAAAAAGCAAAAACAGGGTTTTGATCCCAAGAACATAACCTATATTCTTCTTCCACTTTTGGTCATTTGGTTGGCAACTGCCATGATCACAAATAAAACACCACTGGCAGTTTTTGGAAAATCCCTGGCTCTCGAAGGACCTGGATTGGTTGAAAATTCCAATAGGTCAAAAGATCTGGTTCTGACTGAAGAGAAAGATTCTATCATTCGACACCTCGAAGTAGAGCTAGAGAAATGTCAAGGAGGCCGAAAATACATCAAGGCAAGGGTGCAAATCGAAGGGGAATACCTGAATATGCGTGACAAGGCTTCACTGACCGGGAATGTGGTCATGCGTATTCCTGCACAGGCAACCGTCAATATCCTTTTCTATGATGCCCGAACCTACTACATAGACAATGAAGCCGGAAAGTGGTGCAGGGTTGCCTTTGCCGGCGAGGAAGGCTGGGTGTGGTCCAACTACCTCGAGGAGATCGAAAACTGACCCCAATTCTGCCATTTACAATGATGACAGTTGACGAAAAAACAAGATGGATAAAAGAAGAAGCCATCAATATGGGTTTCGAGGATGTCGGTTTTGCCCGGGCAGAGCATATGACGCCCGAGGCTCAGCGCCTGCAAGCCTGGCTCAAAGGGGGCAACCACGGAACAATGGCGTATATGGCCAATCATTTTGATAAAAGGACAGATCCGACAAAATTGGTGCCCGGCGCGAAAACCGTGATCAGTTTTGTCTTCAATTATTACACCGATATCAAGCCTGATGGAGAATACAAAATGGCCATTTACGCTCTGGGACGTGACTACCACAAAGTTCTCAAGAAAAAACTTAAGGAGCTGGGACTAAAGATGAAGAATGTCCTGGGGCCATTTTCAGGTCGCATTTTTGTGGATTCCGCACCAGTTTTGGAAAGGGATTGGGCCAGGAGAAGTGGCCTGGGATGGGTCGGTAAGAATACGCTTTTGATCCATCCCCGGAAAGGATCGTATTTTTTCCTTGCGGAATACATCGTTGATTTTGAATGTGCGTACGATAGCCCTATGCCTGATTTCTGCGGTACATGCCGGCGGTGTATAGATGCCTGTCCGACACAAGCCATAGCACAAGATGGCTATGTTATGGACGGATCAAAATGTATCAGTTACCTGACGATCGAGCGCAAAGAAGCCATCCCCGGGAAATTCAAAGGACAAATGGCAAATTATATCTTCGGTTGTGATATTTGCCAGGAAGTTTGCCCGTGGAACAGGTTTTCAAAGAAGCATGACGAACCGGAATTTGAACCATCAGAAACGATGATATCGTTGACATCCGCGGATTGGGAAAATTTGACTGAGAAGGAATTTGATAATCTCTTTCATGGTTCCCCGGTAAAAAGAACCGGGTATCATGGCCTAAAAAGAAATATTGCTTTTTTGAAGGATCAAAACAAATCCTGAAATTTGAACTGAAAATGGCTGTTGAAATACAGCCATGAAAAGTTGACTATGACAAACGAGGATTACAAGAAAATTGTCGACCAGGTGCCCCACGTGCCTGGCGTCTATCGTTTTATTGACGAGACGGACACAATTCTCTATGTCGGCAAGGCGAAGGATCTCAAAAAACGCGTGTCTTCTTATTTTGGCAGCAGGAAAAACCAGGCCTTCAAGACCAAAACCATGGTCAGGAATGCCCGGCGTATTGAATATACGATCGTGGAAACCGAACACGATGCCCTCCTGCTTGAAAATACACTGATAAAAAAGCACCAGCCCCGCTACAACTTCATGCTGAAAGACGGCAAATCGTATTCTTATATCGTCATCAAAAAGGAACGCTTTCCGCGTGTGTTCTTCACACGAAAGGTGTTCAGGGATGGCTCAACGTATTTCGGTCCATACACATCCAAGTACCGCGCCAATATCCTGCTTGAGATCATCAAGAAACTCTTCCCGCTGCGCACATGCAACTACCAGTTGTCAGAGCAAAATATTGCCAATGGGAAATTCAAGGTATGCCTTGAATACCACATAGAAAATTGCCTGGGCCCCTGTGCAGGCTTACAGGATGAAACGAGTTACAATGAAAATATTGATCAAGTCAGGAATATCCTGAAAGGGCACGTCAAACCCGTCAGGGATTTTATCCTGCGACGTATCGATGAAAGCGTGGGAACCCTGGACTTTGAAAAGGCCCAGGCGTACAAGGAAAAACTTGAAGCCCTGGAAAACTATCAGTCAAAATCGACAGTTGTCAGTACCACAATCCTGGACCTGGATGTCTTTGCGATACGTTCTGAAGATGATCTGTCATATGTCTCTTACCTCAAGATCGTCAACGGCGCCCTGATCAATTCGGATAATATTGAATTAAAGAAAAACCTCAACGACAACGAAAAAGATTTATTGGCCTTTTCGGCCGACTTTATCAGGGAGAAATTCAATAGTGTCGCCCCGGAGGTCGTCGTGCCTAAAAAGATCAAACTGATAGAAGACGTTAAAATTACCGTGCCTCAACGTGGCGATAAGAAGAGCCTATTAGATCTTGCTGAAAAAAATCTGAAATATTTTATCCTGCAGAAACGTAAATCCGAAGCCGAGAAAGCCAAAAAGCAGACGAGCGCTGAAAGGATCCTCAAAACGCTTCAATCCGACCTGGATATGGAGACCCTCCCTCTACATATCGAATGCTTTGACAATTCAAATATCCAGGGATCCGACCCTGTGGCGAGTTGTGTTGTCTTCAAAAATGCCAAACCCTCAAAGAAAGAATACCGGAAATTCAACATAAAGACTGTGGAAGGGCCGAACGATTTTGCCTCAATGGAGGAGGTTGTGTATAGACGCTACAAACGATTGCTGGACGAGAATGAAAAACTGCCTCAATTGGTTGTCATTGACGGAGGGAAAGGCCAGCTGAATGCAGCCGTTAAAAGCCTTAAACGATTATCAATTGAAGATGAAATTGTCATCATCGGCATAGCCAAGAGACTGGAGGAAATATACTTTCCGGGGGACCCAATCCCGTTGTATATCAATAAAAAATCTGAATCCCTCAAACTGATCCAGCACCTGCGCAATGAAGCCCATCGGTTCGCCATCAATTTTCACAGGGACAAGCGATCCCAGGGTTTCGTCAACTCAGAACTTCTCGAAATCCAGGGTGTGGGACAAAATACAGCCGACAAGCTTCTCAGGACATTCGGTTCTGTCAAAAAGATCAGTGAGCAACCTCTCGATATCCTCCAGGAAACAACCAACAAGACCGTTGGGAAAAAAATCCATGACCATTTCCGCAAGAAACAGGCAGCAAAGGATTAAGTAATTCACGACATTTGCAACCATGATCAGAGATACACAATCAGTAAGGGTGCGTTTTGCACCAAGTCCGACAGGTCCCCTGCATATCGGTGGAGTGAGAACGGCTCTCTACAATTATTTATTCGCCAGGAAGCACGAAGGAGCTTTCATTCTCAGGATTGAGGATACAGACCAGGCGCGGTATATCCCTGGTGCGGAAGATTACATCCGTGAATCCCTGGAATGGTTGGGCCTGAAGCCAGATGAAGGGCCGGGATATGGCGGCGACCACGGACCCTACAGGCAATCCGAAAGAAAATCGAAGTATAAAATGTATGCCCAGCTGCTGGTTGAAAAAGGACACGCCTATTATGCCTTTGATACACCTGAAGAACTGGAAAAAATGCGTCAGGAAGAAGAGGCCAGGGGCAATTATTCGCCTAAATACGATCATAAGGTTAGGGACAGGATGAAAAACAGCCTGACCCTGGAAGAGGATCGTGTTAAAGCCTGTCTCGATGCTGGTGATAATGTCACGATCAGGTTAAAGATCACTCCCGGGGAGGAGGTGGTTTTCCAGGACACTGTTCGCGGAACGGTGCGTTTTAGCAGTGACGAATTAGATGATAAAGTTATCCTCAAGGCAGATGGTATGCCGACATATCACCTCGCCAATATCGTTGATGACCACCTCATGGAAATAAGCCATGTCATAAGAGGTGAAGAGTGGCTTTCAAGTACGGCCCACCATGTCCTGATGTACAGGTCCTTTGATTGGTCCCCACCGGTATTTGTCCACCTGCCTCTCATCCTCAAACCTACAGGCAAGGGGAAACTCAGTAAAAGGGATGGGGCTAAATTTGGCTTTCCGGTCTTCCCCTTGGAATGGATAAGGGAAGAAAGATATCATGGCTTCAGGGAGGAAGGATTTAATCCCAATGCTCTCCTGAACTTCCTCGCCTTCCTGGGTTGGTCACCGGGTACAGAACAGGAAATATTCACCCTGCAAGAACTGATTGAGGTATTTGACATCCATAACATAGTCAAGAGCGGCGCGCGCTTTGACATTGACAAAGCGCGTTGGTACAATCAGCAATACCTGATTTCCATGTCTGGTGAGGACATTTTAGAAGGTTTGATGGCGGCAGGTCCCAAAGACATCCTTGAGAATACAGACAAGAATTTCCTCGTCAAATTTGCTGATTTGATGAAGGAACGCGTACACACTTATACGGAATTTGTCCCGGAAGGTCTTTATTTTTTTAAGCCCCCCGACACATACGATGACAAGCAAATCAAAAAACGGTACAGGCCTGAACTCAGGAAACATTTTGAGACGTTGAAGGCTTTAATCGATCAACTGGAAAGTTTTAATGCCAGGATTCTTCAGGATACCGTGAAACACTACCTTATTGAAAATGACCTGAAAATCGGCGTATTTTTTCCTTTATTGCGGATTATGGTCTGTGGAAGCCTCAAAGGGCCAGACCTTTTCAGCTTGATCGAATTATTGGGGAAAAACGCGTTTTTGTCGCGCTGGGATGCAGCCCTGGCCTATTTTGAGGGAATTATTTCCGAATAGAAGTGGTGAACCATTATGCAATTGACTAATTTTAATAAAAAAGAGCCAAATGCCGAAAAAAATGAAAAAAGAGGGGAACCCTTCAGTCCACAAGGAATTAAAAGGGTTTGACATCAGGATCAATGAACTTGGTGAGATGGAGACAAATTTCAATATCGATAAGATCAATGCATTCTTAAATGATAAAGTAGTTGATAAAAAACTCGTTGATCGCATGGACGAAGAAGAGTAAAGAAGGATTCATTTTTATTCCAAAACAGCAGTAGTTTTTCCCGGGGTTTTATCAAATAATTGCACCAGACCAATGAAATGGTTATGATGGCTTGGAGACTTCAGATCATACAAGTAATATTTATACTATCAGCATTTGGGGGGGACGTCCTTACCCAGTGCTCTCTAGATACAGTACCACCTGTTTTTGATGTCCCTCCCCAGGACATCAGCGTTCAGTGCAATAGTGACATCATCGGCCATTTAAATGACTGGCTGATGGATCACGCCGCGGCTGTTGCCGATAGCGGAACAGCAAGCATATTGATTCTCCAGTCTGCCAACGTCATTGAAGATGCGCTGGAAGAAGCCCTGGATAACGGGTGTTCCGGGACCGGAAGTGTGGATGTCGGATATTATGCCCAGGATACTTGTGGCAACTTCAGCATAGACACTATAAATGCGACGTTTACGGTTTTGGACAACCAAAAACCCGTGTTTACGACTCAGGCACAGGATCTGTCTCTCAATTGCCACTATGGCATTCTCGATTCGCTGCAAAATTGGGTCGATAGTCACGGGAATGCTGTGGCTGTAGATAATTGCTCAGATACACTTTCATGGACCACATATATTTGGAATGACAATCTTGGCAATTCGGGTTTTGGAACATTCGGGCAGCCCACGAATATTATCATCCAGAGATCTGTCTGTTCGTGGTTTGTGACAGTTTCATTCTTTGTTGTCGATGAGTGTGACAACGCCAATGTGACAACAAGCGTTTTCTCCATTGAATCCGACACATTTCCACCGGGTCTTGTGTCAGGACCACCGGATATGACCATTTCCTGTGATTCGATACCCGCACTGGTTCACGCGGTATTCGAGGACGGTTGCGACGGTATCCTGGCATACGAGTTTAACGAGACCTCGGACAGAGCTGCGTCTGATACTCTTTGCGGATATTACAATCATACCATACTGAGAACATGGCAAGCCACCGATGCCTGTGGCAATTCTACAGAATTTACCCAAAATATTACTGTTGAGGATATCACCCAGCCTACGGTCGAATTTGAAACAGTCCTGGCGCTTGATTGCTCTGCGAACCAGGAGGATCATACAAATTTCCTGACAACAGCAGATGATTGTTCGGCAGTGATCATTGAATTTGTGGATCACGCCATAATAGAGACATCATGTCAAAAACAATTCAACCGCATTTGGACGATAACTGATGTCTGCGAAAACAAGACTGTTGTCCAACAAACCGTCCAGGTACAAGACTTTTTTGGCCCTTCAGTGACTATGCCCGCTCAGAATATGATTGTGCCATGTGATACCCCGGGACTTTTTGACACATTGTTTAATGCATGGGTATCGCGTTTTGCAGACGTTGTTTTTGAAGACAACTGCAATGGGTTCAATGTTTATGCCCGTGTTCCCGGTTCATATACAGATTCGACATCACTTGTCAATGGGCAAACAGCAACATTTACTTTTACTCCATGCAATGACACAACATCAGGGGCTTTGATGGAACAAATTGTCGATTTTGTCGCCCTGGACTCCTGTGGAAATCTAAGCACCTCGAAAGCGCGCTTTATAGTTGAGGATACCCAGCCGCCGGTTGTGTCCAATTGTCCTGCTGACCAGGTGATTATACTTGCTCCGGAAGAGTGCAGCCATGCGATCACCTTTGTGTCATTACCCACAACAGATAATTGCAATGCCCTGCAGGAACAGGTCCTTGCCATTAACAATAATGAGGTATTCAACCTGACCAATACAAGTTTTGATATAGAGCTTGATGCCGGGATATATGATATTTTATACACCGTAACAGATTGCGCGGGCAATAGCGATGTTTGTACGCATGTCATTGAAGTGCAGGACACTGTTAAGCCTGTCGTCGTTTGCCCTGGGGATACCATCATTTCTATAGATAACAATTGTTCGCTGGATTACACCTTTCAATTGCCCACATCGTTTGTAGAGAATTGTAAGATGCCTGTCAGCTATGACAGATCCATACCTCAGAACGAGGGATATTTGTCGTTTTCATTGAATCAGTCCACCGGCTTCTATCGATTGGACAGTAAAACGCTTCGATTTGAAGACATAGACATCCGGGGAGAAGTCTACGGCCCTGTGGTGCATCTGGAATACAGGGTTAACGTCTCGGTAGGGGCATCCTGGAATGTGATCTCCGAAGATGGACAAGTGCTTTTAAATATAGGATCGGATACCACTTGCTTGGTGCGCAATCAAACCATCCACCTCGAAGCCGAGGACGTTCAGGGGTGGGCCAGTGATGGAAGTGTCGCATTTACATTTGTCCCTGATCATGGCGCTGGACCGGGTGTTGGAGCTTGTAAGCCAGAAAACATCAATGGTAACCAGGGACCGGACAATTCGAGTTTCCTAAAAGCGCGTATGACGTTTAGCGACATCCGCCCTTCCGGATATGCCGTTAACAGCGCCATTGATACTGTCTTTTTTGGATCCAATGATGAAATGATTAGGCTAAAGAACGGAGATTACCAGGTGGTCTATGTCTACGAAGATTTGGCCGGCAATACTGGCGGGTGCACATATGATATTGTCGTTGAGGACAACGACCCACCCATGATCACATGTGTGGACAGGTCTATTATTATCGACGTGGAATCTTTAGGCATCCATATGATCACTGAATCGGACCTTGGGCTTTTTGTAACGGACAATTGTTCCATTGACAGTGTTTCGATATCTCCGCGGGAGCTTGATTGTGATGACCTGGGTAAAATTATTCCCATAACAACGACAGTCACCGATGATGACGGCAATTCCTCATCCTGTTTGTCAAACATTGATGTGAAAGCCGGTTTACTTTCACCCAGCTTTCTGAGTGGTTTGTGTTTTGCCGATACACTGAGATTATTTTCCAATATTGAAGATACTGTTGCCATCTTGTCATATGAATGGTCAGGGCCCAATAACTATACATCCGCTGTTCGAGACCCGGTTTTAACGAATATCAACACAACATTTTCGGGAAATTACACATTAACGGTCACTGGGGTCAATGGGTGTACGGCATCCGGTTCGATTTCCATCGAAATAAGCCAGATCACCAGTCCCGAGATCACCAGTCCCGAGACTGAAATATGCGCAGGGGAGAATGTTTTGTTGAACTCGATCAGCTTCATTGAAGATGTCACATACCTGTGGTACGAAGGCATCTCGCCCAATGGTGTTTTGATTGGCAGCACAAGTGGTCCGAGTTTCCAACTGAAGCCGGTAGTGGGAACCCATAATTATTATGTCCAGGTCGAAGGCGAAGGCTGCCAGTCCAATCCAAGCAATACGATTGAGATTATGGTCATCGACCCCCCGATCGCACAAATCGGCAATCCATTTGTCTCGGTCTGCGAAGGCGAAGGCATTATTCTGTTTGCAAGCGAATTTAACCCTGATTTCAGCTATCAATGGTTCGGCCCCGGTGGCTACACTTCAACCGGGCAATTTCCGATGATCATCGGCGATGCTCAACCTGAAAACCAGGGGACATACAGCCTCGTCATTTCAAATCAATTCTGTTCATCTGATACCGCACTGGCCCAGGTCATCGTTTTTCCAAAACCGCCCCTGCCCATTATCGATGGTGAAAATGTCTTTTGTGAAGGAGTCAGCGCCGTTCTCACTGTCAGCAATATTCCCAATGGTTCTAAATACCATTGGTACCAGGATGGTGATTTTTATACCACTGTTTCCACGAATACACTATTGATACCTGCTGTGTCAACTGCCATCAGTGGCAATTGGACTGTGGTTGTGGAAGATGGTATTTGTGAATCAGACACTTCATCGGCATTCCAGATTGTGGTTGAAAACATCCTCAACATTGGTGCTGCAAATAATGGCCCTATATGTGAAGGCGATTCGGTTGAGCTGACATCGACTTTTATACCCAATGCCACCTACAGGTGGGAAGATCCGGATGGCCTAGTCCGGGAAGGCAGGATTATCAGGATGCCTGCGAAAAACGGTTTTTACACAATCACCATCACCACAGAGAGCAATTGCTCTGCAACAGCCACGACAAGGGTGGAGGTCACGGCAAAACCCCGGATTACAGCTTTGAGCAATACTTCTCTGCCCTGCGTGACTGGTGCTTCACCAGTGCGTTTCGTTCCGACCGTCTTTCCGCCCGGGGATTATATCTATGTGTGGTCCGGTCCCGGAGGGTTTACATCTTCGGTCCAGAACCCTGTCATCAGCAATGTCGATGAATCGGACAATGGCACCTATACCCTGGTTGTACTCAATGAAGACTGCCCATCGGCCCCGGCTTCCACGATTGTCAATGTCAACATTATTCCCACTGCACCCTTCATCGTGGCACCTGACCAGCCTTGCGCTGGAGAAAGTTTTACACTTGAAGTATTTTCGCCCCATGACAACATCGACGCCTACCTTTGGCGGACACCCCTGGGAGATGTGATCACAGCGGACAATTTTCTCCAAATTGATGATTTTTCAAGCGCCAACCAGGGATATTACGCGGTGGTCCTGAGAGATGGCTCATGTCTCTCTCCGGAGTCTGATTCTGTCTTCATAGATTTTATGAACAACCCGGCACAACCAGTCATCCAGGCAGAATCCTTCTATTGCGAAAACGGGTCTATCATGCTGCATGCCAATCAATATTTTGATGCTGACTACCATTGGATCACACCGGGAGGAGAAGTCGTTACAGGATCTAACCAACTCGTTATTGACAATGCAGGCCCGAATGACCAGGGTGACTATCGATTATTTGTCGTGGTCAACAACTGTTCTTCTTCTCTCTCCGATCATAAAACACTGGAGATGCTACCTAGCCCGGATCCCCCGATCTTCATCGGCAGCGATCTGTCGGTTTGTATTGATGATGTGACTTCTATTGAGATCTGTGTAATGCCGTCCGCTTCCCCCGACATTGTAGCGTACAATCTCTTTGACGTCACCGGAACAATAATCGATGAGCAATCCCAAACCGCGTGTTTTGCCATTGATGACCTGACGCCCTTTGTCAATCAGGAGGTTGAATTGTTTGCAAGCGTTTCGACTGATGAGTGTGCGTCTGTTGGTCCAGCATCGATCCACTTGGAGGTCAATGAGAGATCAGAAGAGAGGGCCGAGGTGAATGCCGATGTGATCCTGGTTTGTGACCAGGATTTTGTATCCCTCAGTGCTGATGTCATTCCCGATTTTACAGACCTGGAATGGATTGCCCCCAACCCCGTGATCAGTGTGTTTAATGCCACTTCTGTTACGGCATCCTTCAGCAATCTTCCTGAGGGAGAGAATATTATCATTTTAAAAACACATGCAGGGGCATGCCGTAATCTCGGTGCTGATACGGTGCTGGTCTCTGTTGTTCGCAAACTGGAAGCTGCTGATGATATGGTGAACCTGGACTTTAATGCAGAAGGGCGTTTTGATGTGGTCCAAAACGATAATGTCAAAGGTGATGTCCAACTACAAATCGTGCAGACTTCAGCACCTTTTGATCCGAAAGTTGAGCAAAGTCATATCGTTATCCCAGCCAATACCGGTTTCGTCGGTACCGCTTTCATCGAATACGAGATTTGCTATGTTGACTGTCCCGAGATCTGTGACCGGGCTGTCCTTGAAGTCGAAGTGGCAGCTGGCCTTGATTGCTTTGTTGGTAATGTTTTAACACCGAATAATGACGGCTATAATGACGCCCTGCTCATTCCATGCCTGGATACAGGCAATTATCCCGGCAATTCACTGCAGGTTTTCAACCAGGCCGGGGATGCTGTCTTCAGTGCAAAACCCTATCGCAATGATTGGCTGGGTGACTATAACGGTAAAACCCTGCCACCTGGGACATATTTTTACGTTTTTAACCCCGGTGACGGATCGCAGCCGCTGAGTGGATTTATAGTATTGGAATTATGAGGCAAGGAATAAGGTGCATATTGGTCTTGTTATTGGCTGCTGAAATTTCAGCACAGCGTGATTTCCCGGTCACGCAATATATGTATAACACCCTCCTCTATAATCCTGCATATGCTTCTGCAAAAGATACATGGGAGGCATCTGTCCTTGTGAAGGACCAGTGGTCAGGACTCGATGGGTCACCCCAGTCGCAGGCTTTGCAGATCCACAGCCCCAATTATGGCAATGCGGGATACGGCTTGACCGTTATCAACGAAAAGGTCGGCATTCAGTCCAGGCTCAATGTGACTGGAGCCTACGGGTACAAGTTGCGGTCCAATACAAGTGCTTTGTCGTTGGGACTTTCCGCATCATTCCAGCGCTTTGTCAATGATTTTACGGATGACCGACTGAATCCAATTCAGGGCTTTGCAAACGATCCAGCCATTGATGAAGTCAAGTTGTCCAAAACACTGTTTAACCTAGGATTTGGGGCGTATTACGAGAAAGCTCCATTTCATTTTGGCCTTTCCATACCTGCAATTTTGAAATCAAACCTGGATGACGACGGGTACGACGTCGATGCCCGTGCCACAAGATACCTTCTCCTGACAACAGGCTTTGATATCAGGTTGTCAGAAAAATTGCTGTGGCAACCCCGCTCATTGCTCAGGCTGGCTGCCCATCTGCCCTATGACCTTGAATTGACATCTAATTTTGTGCTCATGGATCAATACCACATGGGTATAAATGTCAGTGCCGGTGGCAGCCAGGACAGTTTTGCCGAATCGGTTGATGTTCTGCTTGGTTTCGATCTGACGGACCAGATATTTCTCGGTATGTCCTATGATCTGACATTGTCTGATCTCCGGGAATATGAAAATGGGAGTGTCGAACTTTTTTTAAGATATGCATGGCAACGTGACAACAAGCCCAGGCGAAGAATAAATCCAAGATATTTCTAATGCGTATTTTACCCATTCTCATATCGTTGTGTATAACACTTACAGCATGGTGTCAGATGCCCGACCTGGCGCGATGGACTGATGTCCGTGTCATCAATGAATCACTGATCAATACACGCGGATTTGAGTTCGCCCCGGTCAAGTGGGATGGTTATATTGTTTTTATTTCTTCAAAAGATTCGGTGAACGCAAATTCACAATTACAACCGCCGTATTTCGACATTTTTTACGCCGGCATTAATGTGGTGGACAGGCTTGAGAGATCAGCTCTATTTTCACGTGAATTGAATACACCCTACCACGAGGGTCCTGCCACATTTGACCATAGACGTAAAAAGATTTACTTCACACGGGAAAATGTTGAAAATGATAACCTTATTGTCGATGATAAGCGCACGGCCAACCTGCAGATTTTTGAGGCAGAATTCGCCTCAGGGACCTGGAAGCATATTGAAAAGTGGCAGCACAACAGCGATCTGTTCACTTCTTGTCATCCTACGCTTTCAGAGGATGGAATGATCATGATCTTTGTTAGTGACAGACCAGGAGGTTTTGGGAAGATGGACCTGTATTATAGTATTTTCAGGGACTCATTGTGGTCTGAGCCGGTCAACCTGGGACCGGAGATCAATACCGCGGCCAATGAAATATTTCCTTATCTCCATACGACTGGTCACCTCATATTTTCATCTGACCGCAATGCAGTAGAGAACGGCCTAGACATGTATATGAGCCGGTATTCGGATGGCAGTGTCACACCCGCTATCCATATTCCGACACCATTCAATTCGGATCATGATGACTTTGGAATATTCCTGGATGCGTCTGGAACCACAGGCTATTTCAGTTCGAATAGGCCGGGAGGGCGGGGGAGAGATGACATCTACAGTTTTACATCCCGGCGTTCACTGCTCGATCTTGATCCGACATTCAGCAATATCTTTTCCATGCAAATTACAGAGATCGATTCCGACATACCTTTGGCAGAGGCCATGGTGCGGTACAGGTCATTGCCAGCTGAGTCTCTTCAGGAATTTGATGCCTCAACCTTTGACGTATTGCTTCAGGATAGCCAAACAGGTACAAAGTTTTCCGATTCGGATGGCTACGTCCCCCTGGAGTTTGAATCTGATTACACGCTCGTAGAAGTGTCGTATCCCGGGTATAAAACGAGTCGAAAAATGTATGCCAGGACAAATCCCAACAAGAATCCTGTCATTCGCCTGACTCTTGATCAGAGGCTGCCGCCAAAACCTGTCGAACCTAAGGTATCAACTTTAAATGATGTTGAGCTCAGGGTAGGCACGGTCGTGGTTTTCAGCAATATTTATTACGAGCTGGACAGCCACAGTATCAGGGAGGGAGCTGCAGAAGAGCTGGATAACCTTGCCCGGGTGATGATAGAAAACCCGGGGTTGAAAGTCCAATTGAGTGCACACACGGATTCGAGAGGCAATGAAGGGTATAACCAACAGCTTTCAGACAGGCGTGCTGAAGCCGCCAAAGCCTACCTCGTCAGCAAGAATGTTTCCCCGGACAGGATAGTTGCCCTGGGATTTGGAGAATCACGATTAAGGAACGGTTGCCGGGACGGTGTGTCGTGTTCTGAACTGGACCACTTGTTTAACCGTCGGACTGAGGTGAAGATCCTTGAAAATTAGCGAAGTGGTATCGTCGCGCTGACGAATGGCAACGCGATAAGTTCATCCAGGCCTTCAGTGGGCCGCCAAAGACTGGCATTGAAGGCCGCTCCGGGTCTTTTGAAATGTATTCTCAGTCCAATGGATAGGAAACCAAAAGAATCACTGAAATCATCATAGGCCACAAAAAAGTTGTCCGAAACAAGGCTGATCTTTTTTGAAAGCCGCGTCATCCCGGAAAGGCTGAATGGAATCACTGAATCAGTAAAGCCGTCTTCAGTACTGAACCCGATGCCGGCGCCGGCAGAGATGTTGTTGTTTCGGCTGCCTCCGGTGATCGCCGCCTGAATGACTCCAAAGCCAATAAATTCTTCTTCAGGAGCGGTAAAAAAAGTGGCTCCTACGCCAAAAGCCCCTTGTTCATTTCCGAAAGGCACAGAAAACTTTGGTGAAATATAGAGGACAGGAAACCGGGAAGCGAAAAGAAGTGAAGCAATTTCACCACCAAAGGAAATGCTGAAATTATCAGAAACACCAAAGGTCACAGAATTGAAAAATATGCCGATGTTTTCATAATAGGCCTGGCCTTTATTCAGGTTGTACCCGCTTGGATTGACAAAATACCGCGTGGAATTATGAAAATCTGTGGGATTGGCATCAGGGTCCGTATTTGCCTGGGAAATGATCGTAAGTTGCCGTATGCTCTTGATATCCAGTGTTATCTGACCAAGGGATACTGTTTCAATGATGACAGATCCGGGTCTGGAGCCAATAATTGTACCCCGGATATTCTGACCATCAGTGGTGGTGATCTCGACCAGGTCACCCTCAGAGTGATTTGCTATCTGGCCCAAAACAGGGTGCATACTGGAAATGCACAGGAAGATTGTGATGAGTATACGATACATCTTTATTCTTTGAACAGCCCAAAGCTAGTTAATCTCGTTTAAATGGATACGATGATTTTTCTAACTTACACCCTGAATACGACAAGTCTATGGAAGTGAAATTTGCCGGTGCTGCCCAACAAGTCACGGGAAGCAGCCATTTGCTGACCCTTGATGACGGATTTACCATTTTGATGGATTGCGGGCTCGTCCAGGGCAGGGGCCGTCATGTCTGGGATTTGAACAATACCTGGTTTTTCGATCCCGGAAAGGTGGATTGCATGATCCTCTCTCATGCCCATATCGATCATAGTGGCAGGGTGCCTCAACTCGTGAAGGATGGCTTTTCAGGACCCATCCACTCGACGCACGCGACCAGGAGTCTCTGTACCATCATGCTCTTGGACTCCGCCAAGATCCAGGAGCGTGACGTGGAATGGTACAACAAAAAGCTCAGGAAAAAGCGGAAGAAGAAATCCAGCCAATTCCGGAGGCCGCTGTACAAAAGCAAGGATGTCGCCCCGGCCATGGATTTGTTTGTCGGCCACAGTTACAACAAGTGGTTCCATATCAAGGACAATGTCCAGGTGATGTTCCGCGACCAGGGACACATTCTCGGCAGTGCCAGCGTAACGATCCGGATCAGGAATGCGGATGGTACGGAAACCATGTTCGGGTTTACAGGAGACATCGGCCGGCCGGATCGCCCGATTTTGCGCGATCCCGTGCAGATGCCCGAAGTCGATTACCTCATTTGTGAATCCACTTACGGTGACAGGGAACACGAAACCGGTCCGGAACAGTCCGAGAAGTTTCTTCAAATTGTCAAGGAAACGTGTCTTGAGAAAAAGGGCAAACTCATTATTCCGGCTTTCAGCATTGGCCGCACTCAGGAAATCGTGTATATGCTGGACAAGATGGAATCAGCCGGGATATTACCGAAACTTCCCGTCTTTGTTGATAGCCCGTTGTCCGTTAATGCCACC
>JBFKJL010000004.1:0-25772 GCA_041631795.1 Saprospiraceae bacterium
GCTCTTGACCTCGGGAATGGTATCATTCCCTGACACCACGTTGCCTGAGTAGGTCTGAGACGCCCTGTCGCTGGAAATTATGTTGATGTCGATATATTTGCCTTCATGTGTATACATCATTGTGATTTCATTATTGAGGATTTCAAATTGGGCAACAAGGGTGTTGCCGTTGAGGTAGGCATCCAGCTGGATGCCATTGAATTCATCAATGATGTAGTGTCCCGTATTCGCATTTTTGACCCGGAGACCATAATTCCGGATGTCTTCATCGTTGTATTTTATGATCCAGGGAATATATTCCTCGGATTCTTCACGACCTATTGTCAATTCCATTTTGACCTGGTTGTCTATCTCCCATTCATTGAACAATTTGAGGTAACCGATGTATTGGCCTGACCAGCTGTAAGGAAATTCCGATACCTGGTTCCTGCTGTTATCCACGAGCGTACTTCCACTGTGACAGGAAAGGAAGAGGATAACAGTACAAATTATAACAAAGCCGGTGCATTTTTGCATAGTATGCTAATATTGTGTCAATAAAACATTACAAAAAAACTATATTTATTTGATGAAATACGCATTTCTATGCATAGTTTTTCTCATTACCTGTGCCGGGGTATCACAAAAAGGCTTTCAACAAAAGGTTGATTATACAATTCAAGCTGACTATTTGCTAGATCAAAAAGCCATAAAGGTTCAAGCAGACATAGTCTATCAAAATGCATCACCTGATACGTTGACCTATATTTTATGGCATTTATGGGCCAATGCATTCAGTCATAAAGGTTCGGCCTTTGCCCTGCAGCAATTGGAGATGGGACTATATGACTTTCATTTTGCAGATGAAACGGATTTGGGTGGGTACTCATCAGTCATCTTTCAACACGATGGTCAGGAACTGGAGACGACCTCCTACTTACCTGTCGACTTTGGCAACGAGGTCTACCGGACGAATCTTCCTGAAGGCCTGGCACCGGGTGATTCTGTCCGTATTTCCTGTGAATATATCCTGACCTTACCCCGGGCTTTCTCTCGTATTGGCAGATCAGTTGATTTTATCAGCCTCACGCAATGGTACCCCAAACCTGTGGTTTATAGCCAAAACAAATGGCATCCCATGGCCTACCTAGATATCGGTGAATTTTACGCTGAGTATGGTGATTATAAGGTTGAGCTCAATGTGCCTTCAAACCTTGTGGTAGCAGGCACAGGACTTCAAACGGTGCAACCTTCTGAACGACCTAATTTTAAGAAACATATCTTCAGGGCAAACCAGGTACACGATATGGCCTTTTTTATGTCGCCGGACTTTAACATTGAAAAGGATACCGTGTGGAGTGATAGACGTCCGGTTCCGGTTTTGATCTATCGGGTCAATGATGCCCCCGCCTGGGACCATGCCATGTCCATTATCAAACGCGCTATCCATTTTTACATTGAAGAAGTGGGCACCTACCACTACCCTCAATTATCGATCGTGCAGGGGCCTGGGTCTGACGGCAGTGGCATGGAATATCCCATGATCAGCATCATTCACGAATCAGAAAGTCCGGTCGCATTGGAGGAGGTGATCGTGCATGAGGTCGGGCACAACTGGTTTTATGGAATGTTGGCGAATAATGAAAGGAAGTATCCCTGGATGGATGAAGGCCTGACACGCTTTTACGACCTCAAGTATAAGGCACGGTTTGATACCCTGGAAATGCTTTATACAGGTGGTGAAGGAATTCTGGCTTTCCGGGACTCTGGTATGCCTTTTATCAGGAAGGCTGTTCTCATGCTGGACCGCCTTGGCAAGAATCTCCCGATCAATGCGCATTCTGAAGATAGTGACGCATTGAGATACA
Organism: Saprospiraceae bacterium; assembly: GCA_041631795.1. Classification (GTDB taxonomy): domain Bacteria; phylum Bacteroidota; class Bacteroidia; order Chitinophagales; family Saprospiraceae; genus JBFKJL01. Next base: position 1,848 of record JBFKJL010000004.1, read on the forward strand.
TGCTAACGATGTATGAAAAAGCACCCTGGGCGATAGAATACCTGGAAGAGTACATTGGTGCCGGCAGATTCAAGGAATGTATGAGATCCTATTTTGATATCTGGAAGTTTCACCATCCGGAACCCCGGGATCTCATTGCTCATTTTTCGGAATGTGCCGATAGGGATCTCTCCTGGTTTTCAGACCACTTCCTGGCATCTGCAGACGACCTCGATCTGAGCATAAATCTCTATAATTCTGCTGATGGATCTGAAGGCCTGGCGGTACGATCAGAAAATGGAAAAGCCATTCCCTTCAAGATCACTTTTTTTAATGGTGATTCTGCGATTTCAGATCAATGGTATGCCGCTTCTGAGCTAGGTGTTCCTCAAGAAGTCAATTCTGAACAATGGACCCATACTTCAGTCTGTATGGATCCCCCGATTTTTGATGTCAATACCAGGAATAATTATCTGTACAAGACAAAAAAACGCCCTTTTCGCTTGCGATTCATTGATGGCATTGAGGATGCACAGACCACACAGGTGGCAGTTGCACCTGTTCTCGGATATAATGCTTACGACGGTTTCATGGCAGGCATTGCAATGCACTCCGGTTTGTTTCCTCAAAAAAGACTGCGGTATTTTGTCAGCCCGTGTTACGCGGTAGGCTCCAGGGATATTTCCGGGATACTTGCTATTGAAAAGGATGTCGTTTTGAGAAAAGGCAACTTGCGCAAACTGACGTATTCAGTGATGGGAAAACGATTCCGCTACGATGCGAACAATGATCTTGGCCTCAAAAGGCGTTATGACCTTTTTGTCCCGGGCCTGACCATGCATTGGGGCTATGATACGAGAAGCTTTAGCGCCCTGGCCTACAAGCCAAGGCTGGCGTTGATTCAAAAAGCCCTGTTCACATCTCCGGACCAGTTTGATGTCACTACGGATTTACACATCATGCATCAACTGATCTTTGACCGGCGATGGAAGAAACGGTTGACCAGGAATCATCTGAAATCAAAACTTGAATTTGAAGTGTATGACAATGCAGTTGGGGACGAAGCTTCCTATCTTAAAGCCAGCACATCTCTCGATACGCGGTTCAGGTACAGCAAGGATGGACAGTTTTTTCTAAGAATTTTTGGTGCATATTTTCTTCATAATACACAACGGCAATCCGCGTCATTTGCCAATGCATTGACCAGGGGAAGCATTTCTTTGACGTCACAGGGCTTTTCAGATTATGATTATGATGATTATTTCCTTGGGCGGACTGATCAGGATGGTTTTCTGTCTCGACAAATATACATGAATGACGGAGGTTTCAAAAATGCGTTGGGAAGCCCTTATAATGTCGGATTGTCAAATGACCTGGCGCTGTCAGTGAATACAAAAATAGACTTACCACTTAAAATCCCCGGTATTCTCAACTTCAGGCCTTATATGGATGTTGCCTACTACACTTCAAAAAGTGTGTCATCACAGGGTCTGGAAGGTAAGTTTTCCTTCTCTGGTGGTCTTGCGATTGAAATAGGCCGTGACATTATGGGTATTTATATCCCGCTTCTTCATTCCAGTGATCTGAACGACGCCTATGCAGGCCAGTCTCTGTTTAACCGTATTGCCTGGATGATCAATTTCAACAAGCTCAACCTTTGGGATTTTCAGGATAAACTGGAATTTGAATAAACGGCCAAAAATATTTAGGGTGCAAGCCGGTTGACAATCCAGCTGCCATCATCAGACAAAATGTATTTAAACCGATCATGGAACCTGTTCATGCGCCCCTGCCAAAATTCAAATGTTGATGGCTTTAAGACATAGCCCCCCCAATTTTCTGGTTTGGGGACAAGTTTAGCATCCTTGAACCGATCCTCTATCTTTAGCCTGTTGGCTTCGAGTTCTTCCCGGTTTTTCACGATTTGACTTTGAGGAGATGCCCATGCGGAAATCTGGCTGTCTCTTGGCCTGGAGTGAAAATAGCTGAGAGAAGTATCATAATCCAGTTTTTCAACCACCCCTGTTATCCGCACCTGACGCTCCATTTCTTTCCAGAAAAACATTAAGGTGACATTGGGATTGATTTCAAGTTCCCGTGCTTTGGGACTGTCATAGTTTGTGTAAAAACTGAAACCATCCTGGCTAAAGCCCTTCAGCAGAACGATTCTTGCCTGTGGGAGGCCAGATTCATCAACCGTAGCCAGGGTCATGGCATTGGCCATGTAAATATCTTTTTGTACAGCATCATTATACCATTTTTCAAACTGAAAAACGGGATCATCAAGGGCAAGCATCGACCGGCGCAATTCGTACAACGTGTATTCAACTCTTTCTTTTTCCATGAATAATAATTTTTTAGGATAATTCGCCTTTTGGCCCCGCAGCCAGCCAGCGTTTCAGCGTTCTTTTTAATAAAAATGCAAGCCAGTACATGACTGGTACCACAACCAGCGTCAGGAAGGTTGCAAATACAAGGCCGTAGATGACGGTCCATGCCATGGGACCCCACATGGCCGTGTTGTCTCCCCCGATAAAAAATTGAGGATCCAGTTTTTTAACAAATGAGAAAAAGTTAAAGTTGAATCCGACGGCAAGGGGGATGAGTCCCAACACCGTTGTTATTGCGGTCAAAAGGACTGGCCTGAGCCTGGTGGCACCACCCAGGATGATCGCTTCCTTAATGTCTTCATTGGACAAACCAGACTGATTTTGAATGCCCATATTATGGATCTTCCTTCGGATGAGCAGATTGATGTAGTCAATGAGCACGATGGCATTATTCACAACGACCCCGGCGAGGGAAATGATACCCACTCCAGTGAATATGACGGATATCGTCCTCCCTGTCGTTGCATAACCGAGAAATACTCCAATAGTGCTGAAGAGGACGGACAGGATGATGATGAAGGGTGAGGAAATAGAGTTGAACTGCGTGACAATGATTATGAAGATTGAAAATATGGCAATAAGGAAAGCAGTACTGAGGAACTCAAAGTCCTCAGCCTGTTGTTCCTGTTCGCCTGTAAACTCGTAGGTGTAGCCTTCATCAAGATCAAAGTCTGCCATTTGGCGCCGCAATTCCTCGTTGATCTCGTTGGCGTTATATCCATCGAGCACATTGGATGAAATCGTGGTGAGGCGCTCCCCGTCCTTTCTCCTGATGGAATTGTACGTTGAAGAATATTGAAAATCGGCTACAGCTGAAACGGGTACCTGGAGGATGTTGCCGCTCGCCTGGTCCCGGAAAGTCACTTTCTGGCCCATAAGGGCATTTATATTGTACCGATACTTGTCATTAGCACGGATGAAAATCGGATATTCGTCTTCTCCCTGTTTGAATTTAGAGACTTCCTTGCCATAGATGGAAGTCCGTATCGCAGTGGCGATATTGGCCGTGCTGACGCCGTAGCGGCGGGCAGATTCCCTGTTTATATTCACAAGGAGTTCGGGCTTGCCGAGCTGGATGTCAGCCTTCAGTTCTTCGATGCCCGGTATATTTTGCCGGTTGATATAATCGATGATCCTTTGTCCTATGACGATAAGTGAATCGATTTCATCTCCCCTCAATTCGAGATTAATGGCTTTGCCTGTTGGAGGACCTGTGGCATTTTGATCCACGGTAACCTTGGCACCTGTCCTGCCCTGAACGACCCTTCGGATATCTTCCATAATGGCTGCTGTGGATACACCGTCCCGTTCATTGCTTGGGACGAAAGACACGGTGATCCTTCCTTTATGAGGTGTCACTCCCGGTTCCGGGGGTGCATTTGGATCAGATGTGTTTTCTCCGATTTGGGCAAGAACAGCTTCTACAATCCTGGCGTTGGGTTCGAGCAATTCGATGATTTCATTTTCGAGGTCCTGCATCAGGATGTTCGTCGCTTCGATATCCTTGCCAATCGGCAGTTCAGCGAAGACATTGACATATATGGGATCACTCCCAGGAAAATACTCAACTTTTGGCATCTTGATCATTAGAATGGCTATGGCGAAAAACAAGAGCAAAAAGGTGCCAGCAAAAACGACATAGGGCATGTATTTTTTCAAAACTAAACGAATGAACTTGTCGTAGATCTTTTCAAGGATGGGAATAAAATTGTTTTGGAACCCAAATGAAGCAGGCCTGAGCATAAAATGATTGATAAGGGTCACTATAGCGGCTATGCCAAGCAAGTTGCGCATCCACTCGACAGATATTAAATGGCACAAGACAGAAAGTAAAATAAGTATTCCGATGCCGATGAGCACATTGCGCGTTTTGCGCTTGCGTAAAGCCCTTGTATTGGCTCGTGTGTCCACTTTCATGAAGCGGCTGGTGAATACGGGATTGATGACCAGGGCCACGAAAAGGGAGGAACTGAGCACGATGATCAGTGTAATAGGCAGATATTGCATGAAAACGCCCATGATTCCAGGCCAGAATGCGAGTGGCACAAAAGCTGCGAGAGTTGTTGCTGTGGATGCTATGATCGGCAGGGCCACTTCCCCGGTACCATATTTGGCAGCCTGAATACCATCGTAGCCATTTTGCATGTAACGGAAAATGTTTTCAACAACCACAATACCATTATCCACCAGGAGGCCAAGAGCAAGGATGAGCGAAAACAAGACTACAATATTCATCGTCACCCCGGCAATATTCAACCACAGTATCCCCATGAGCATTGAGAGCGGAATGGCAAGACCCACAAAGGTGGCATTGCGCAAACCCAAAAAGAAGAGCAGCACCAGGATGACAAGGATCACACCTGAGATGATGCTGTTTTCCAGGTTGTTGACTTCCATCCTCGTGTACACAGATTGATCATTGAAAAGACTGATCTTCAGGTCTGCCGGAAGTTTTTTCCTGGCCTGGCTAACCACTTCAGCAATATTGTCAGCAGCATCGAGAAGGTTTTCGCCTTTACGCTTGATGACATCGAGAGAGATTACAGGCAGTTTATCGGATCGCGCGTAACTTGTCCTGTCCTGGAAGTCATATTCGACTGTAGCGATATCCTTCAGGTAAATGGGCTTTTGATTTTCAGACTTAACGATCATATTCTCTATTTCCCGAACGTCTGAAAACTGGCCGAGAACACGGACAGCGCGCCTGAAGTCATTCCTGATGATCTCCCCACCGGACATTGTCAAATTTTCCGAGGCTATTGCATTTTCTATGTCGTTGAAGGACAATTGCATGGATTCCATCTTCAGGAGGTCTACATTGACCTTGACCTCCCTCTCAAGGTCCCCTTTCATATCGACCTTGGACACATTTTTCAGGTTTTCAATTTTATCCTGGACATATTCCGAAAATTCGCGCAACTGATCCATGCTGTAATCACCAGAGATATTGACTGTCACGATGGGAATCTCGGAAAAATTGATTTCCAGCACCTGGGGATCCCCATCCAGGTCATTGGGAAGTTCGCTTTTGGCCACATCCACAGCATCCTTGACCTTGCGCACAGCATCATCGATATCCATATCTGCATCGAATTCCGCAACGATGGCTGAAAAGTCCTGGATTGACGTGGAAGACACGTTTTTGATTCCCACGATGGAATTGATTTCATTTTCCAGTGGTCGCGTGATCAGATTTTCGATCTCTTCGGCTGAGTTTCCAAAATATGGGGTATTGACAAAAATGGTTGGCCATGTTGCTTCGGGATATTGTTCCTTGGGCATATTGTTATAGGATTGCAATCCAAACAACATGATCATGACCGTAATCAGGAAGACGCTAGTGCTGTTGTCTACAGCAAGGGAGGTCAGGCTGAATTCCCTTAGATTGTTGAGCGTATTTTTCTTATCCATTCCTGCGGGCTTCTGAATTGATGATTTTAACAGGGTCATTATTTGAAATGCCGATGCCACCGTCAATGATGATCATGTCACCCGGGAACAATCCTTTTTCGATAACAACGTGGCTTTCATCACTTTCACCGAGTTCGACATAAGATTTAACAGCCCTTGTTATGGTGTCTTTGTATAAAGCTTTGTAGAGATATTGCCGCCCATCGACCTCCTCCAGGATCAGGTTTGTCGGGACAAGAATGGCATTGTCTTGTGTATAATCGACAAACTTTACCATGGCCAGGAGATTGGGTTTCAGGATGCCCTTCCTGTTGCCCATTTCAATTTCGACTTTAAAGGTCCTGTTGGCCGGATCTATCGTCCTTCCGATTGATGTTATGCGCTTGGTTGTACGCTCATTCAATGCCGGGAAAACAATCTCTACAAGATCGCCTCTGTCTACTGTTCCCAGGAGATTTTCCGGCACAGCTGCTTCGACCTTTATCCTCGATGTATTCAGGATTTCCACGATCGGGGCACCAGGTGAGGCCATTTCGCCTTGTTTCAGAAATTCTGTTTCGACAACACCTGAGAGTGGGGCGTAAACAAATTGCTTTTTCAGCTGAGCCTGCAGAGTTTCCAGAGATTTTTCAAGACGTTCCTTATTGTTTTTTGCTTCCAGATACTGGATCTCGGAACCGATATTTTGATCCCATAATCTCTGTTGACGTTCAAAAACTGTCCTGGCCAGCGAAAGCGTAGTTTCAAGCTCGGCAATTTGCTTTTCAATTGTCTCCATATCAATGTCAGCGATGCGTTGTCCCTTCGATACATAGTCATTTTCACGCACATGCAATTTGAGAATCCGGCCTCCCGTTTCAGAACTCGCATAGACCCTGTCCGTACTCACGACATTGGCCTGGATCTCCTTATAACGTTTGAATACACCGGGTGTGACTGTATCGATCCGGACAAGGACAGGATCTTTTTCACTCCTGGGTTCCTGGTCTGCAATCGCCATCGACAACGTCGTGATGAATGATTTGAGATCATGCATTTCCTGTTTCTTACTGGCAAGCAACTGTTTTTTAGCTGCCAGGCCTTCAGGAATTTCATTGGATTCTGGCATGCTGCTTCCACATCCATAAATGAAGGCAGCCGCAACGGCCAATATGAGATATTTGACTTTCATCATGCTTAATTCATTTCTAGAGTTGACCTAACGCGATGTCGAGTTCTGTTTTGGCAATTAACAAATCATACAGTGCTGAAATTTGATTGGCCTGGGCTTCATATAACGCACTTTCAGCCTGGGTGACTTCAACACTTGAACCGACACCTTCTACAAATTTTATCCTTGTTTTGTTGTATATGTCTTCACTGATGGCCAGAGCCCTGTCCCTGTTTTCCAGGGTATTGATGGCATTGTACCACTGTTTCCGTACATTGCTGACCTGGAGGGTCACGGATCTTTCAAATTCTTCCTTCCTGATCTCATTTCTATCGTAATCAACGCGTGCCTGTTGTAGCTGTCCCCTTCGCAAATTGCCGTCGAATATCGGTAAGGTTAGGCCGAGACTTAGCCATGCGTTGTCAATCCATCCGACTTCATTACCGTCAAAGAGTTTTTCCCTCTGGAGGGATTGACTGAGATTGGCTGACAGTGCAAGGCTGGGGTAGGATGTCCTCTTGAGCCGGGTAATATTCAGCTCATTCAGGGCCTGGCTGGTTAAAAACTGGTCATATTCGGCACGCATTGAGAAATCGACCGGCACGTCCATGTCTTGTGATTCCATGATCTTGAACCTGTTGACCAGGATGCCGAGATCTTCTGTGATTACAATATCTTCTTCCAGTGGATAATTCATCTGGTATTTGAGCAGATTATAGCTGATCTCAATCAGGCGGTCCATTTTCTCGGCTTCTGTTTCCAGGTTTTGAAGGGATAATTCCAGGCGGTCAACATCGAGTTGTTCGACGAATCCATTCTCATAGAACGCCTGGGTTTCTGTGAGGGCCTGATGGACATTCCCGATGTTTTTTTCCAGTATTTTTTTGTTTTCTTCAGCAATAAGGATATTCATGTATGCCCTCGTGACTTCGCTGCGAATGGTTTGTTCTTCAACCGTTATTCCTTGTTTTTCCAATTCCCTGTACAACTTGGCTGCTTTCAGCCCAGACAGATAGGAACCGTCAAAGAGCAAAACGCTGAAATCAAGATTTGCAAAGACGTTGTGCATCCTGTTGAACGTAAACTCAAAAATATTGGGCGTCCCTGAGAACGGTTCAGCCAAACCCTCCTGTGCGAGAATGCCATAAATTGTCGGCGTCAGGAAATCTTCCGTTGGTGTCGAAGGAATGAGCAGGTAAGGCTGGTATTTGAAGCTCGCAGTAAGTTTGGGCATGCCGATGGCCTTGTACTCTTTGACCTGGCCTTCAGCAGCGACCACATCCAGTTGTGCCATTTTGATGGCATTGTGGCTTTGAAGGGCATAGTCCAGGGCTTCCTCCAGGGTGAAGCGATCCTGCCCATGAAGGTTTAAAATGAATAGAATGCTTAGGATGAAAACGAGCTTTCTCATTGTCCTTGTGATTTTTGAATTTTATTGAATTCTTTGATGCCGCGAGGATTCAAAATCCCAAAAAGATGATAGGTCACAATATTTTCATACAACTTGTCCCTGGGGTACATTTCTACTGGAAAAATATCCTGGTCCAGCATAAGATTTCCGATGCTGACATAAAGCTTGGATATAATGGTGCTGTTCAGTTCGGCCCTGTAGAATCCCTCCTCAATCCCCCGCGTTATATTGTCCTTGATGATCCTTTCTATGAACTGGAAATGTTCCTTCTGAATGATTTGCCAGCTTTGGTTATGATATTTTTTAAGGTCATAAACCATGGATGGATTCATGGATCTCAGGGATTGAAGAGCAAAATTGGCTATGCCGACCATTTCAGCCACTGCACTGGCGGAGGTTTTCGAAATTTCGGCAATGGATTTCTTTTCTTCTTCGATGTACGCCTTCACGACTACTCCAACCAGGTCTTTCTTGTTGGCAATAAATGTGTAGATTGTTTTCTTGGACACACCGATATGGCGAGCGATATCGTCCATGCTGACGCTTTTCACACCATACTTGAGAAAAAGCCTGGTCGATGCATGTATGATGGAATCCCTTATATTCATAACGGTACAAAACTAAATTGAAAAAACGCAGGAAACTATTTTTTTGTTTAAAGTTTCCATGGTTTTTGATCAAATCGCCATTTTCATCGATAATTCAAAGTGAATCCGGGATTATTACTATTTTCGGGCCGGTACAGCAATAAGGATCCTATGAAAAAAATTGTATTTATTTTCGGTATCATTGGAACGATCATAGCATGCGCGGGGCAAAAGCCCCAAATCGATACGGCAAGTCTTTACAAGACCCATTGCAGGATTTGTCATGGTATTGATGGAAAACTGGGCATCAATGGAGCCAAGGACCTGACTCAATCAAAGATGACACTTGATGAAAGGATCAACAATATCACCAACGGGAAAGGGACCATGACGGCATTTAAAGGACTGCTGTCAAAAGATGAGATCAAAGCCCTTGCCGAATACACTTTCACCTTAAATGATTGATTGAATGACCGGTTTGGGCATCATGTCTGGCAGTTCTGTTGACGGCATTGATGTCGCCCTGGTTTCCTTCGAATATTCCGGGAAATCTCTCCTTGATTGGACATTGAACGAAACTGCTTTTTTTGAGCTTCCTGAAGATATGCGCAACCGATTGGCGGCAGCACGTTTATTATCGGTTTCTGATCTGTCAAAACTTGAACGCGATTATACCCTGGAAATTTTGAAGTCGATTATTCCCTTTATGGAGCCAAAGCAGGTCATTGACTACATAGCCCTTCATGGTCACACTGTCGTTCACAAGCCCAAAGAAGGCAAGTCACACCAGCTGGGGGATGGTCGCCTGATGGCCGACAAGACCGGCTTACCCACAATTGTGGATTTCAGGACTGAAGACATCAGGCACGGTGGGGAGGGGGCGCCCATGGCTGTTCTCGCGGACCGCGACCTGTTTCCGGGGTACAGGGCATATCTCAATCTCGGTGGCATATGCAATGCGAGTGTCTCTTGCCAGGGGCTCTGGAAAGCCTTTGACATCGGACCATGCAACCAGTTGCTCAACCACTTTGCGAAAGAATGTGGGTTGAGTTACGATAAAGATGGAAGGCTTGCCGCAGACGGTATCCCGGATGTTGCATTTCTCAGCCAGGTTGCCGAGCATGAATATTTCAAAAGACAACCTCCGAAATCCCTTGACAATACCCAGGTCGGGCAATGGTGGATCAATGCTTTTCAAAACCATTTTCACGACCCGGTAAATGCACTTGCAACTGCTGTGGAGTTGATCGGCTGGATTGTGAAAGAGGCGCTTGAACCATTGATTTTATCCCACGGCAGGGTCCTGGTGACAGGTGGGGGCGCAAGGAATACATTTCTTGTCGAGACTATCCGGCGCTATATTCATGATATCGGACTGGAGGTATTTATTCCGGGGGATGCATTTATTGATTACAAAGAAGCGATCTTGATGGCCTATGCGGGCAGTCTTCGTCTTAAAGGCGAGCCCAACTTTATCAGTGAAGCGACGGGTGCACGCTGCGATGTAATCGGGGGCCAATTGTACATTCCGGAAAAGGAAAAACCCCTAGAAATTCAATAAGCTTATGAAACGAATACTTATCACCGGGGCAACCGGTTTCCTGGGATCATACATCGCGCGGACATTGGTCGAGGATGAACGCTATCAAGTTTTAGCTCTGAGACGGTCGAATAGCCGCCTTGATCTCCTCGGTAATGTTCGGGATGCTGTGACATGGTACGAAGCCGATATTCTCGACGTTGCCACCCTGGACGGTATAGTTCAGAATTGTGACATGATCATTCACTCAGCCGCGATCATCTCCTTCCAGAGAAAAGACTTCGGACAAATGCACAGGGTCAATGTCGATGGTACAGCAAACCTCGTCAATCTCGCCACATATCATGGGATCGAAAAATTTGTATACATCAGTTCGATTGCCGCCCTGGGACGACATGCTCCGGGAAAGGTGATCACTGAACAGGATTCTTGGGCTGATGGACCATTCAATACCCGATATGGGTTATCAAAGCACAAAGGCGAGCTTGAGGTGTGGCGTGGGCAGACTGAAGGGCTTCCCACAATCATTCTCAATCCTTCCCTTATCCTGGGGGCGGGTTATTGGCACCACGGCACACCGGGTATTTTTGACAGGATAGCCGCCGGTACCCGCTTTTTCCCCGGGGGATCAAATGGGGTCGTGGATGTCCGGGATGTCGCCAAGGCCGTTAAAATCGCTATTGAAAAGAACCTCTCCGCCCAACGCCTGATCATCTCAGGTGAGAATCTGACTTATCGGGACTTGCTTCACTATATTGCACAGGCGCTTGGTCAGAAGGGACCGGCGTTTGAAGTGAGTGGCTTTTTGGGGGCACTTGCCTGGCGGGCAGACTGGCTAAAGTCCTTGATGACAAGGCGTGAAAGATTGCTGACCCGGGAGAGCCTGAGATCCATATCCCACAACTCCTTGTATGACAATACAAAATCCCGGGAACTTCTTGGCCTCACCTATCGCGGTATCCGGGAGACTATTACAGCTACGGCACACGCTTATAAAACAGCTGTTCTGCAGAAAAAAGATTTTGGACTTCTGTCCCTGGACTGAATTGATTGCACCCTCTCAGGATCACGATCCACTGCCGTCAATATTTCAAAAATTAGGCTTCAATTTAAAGTGTAATATACCTAAAATCAGATTATTAGACATAATGATATTTTATATATAAAAATTATATTTTTTCAACTGGATATTTTGACAAATAATGGTTTGAAGAACCCCTATTTTGAGTATATTGTTTCACTGGATTATTTTGATAAAATAAATTTATACGATGACATCAAAAAACATTAGGAACATAGTTTTATTAGGCCATTCCGGAACTGGAAAGACTACATTTGCAGAGACGATGCTCTTTGAATCAGGAGCGACGACCCGCAGGGGCGAGGTCAGGAATGGCACCACAATTTCAGACCATACAAATATCGAAAAGGAGAGGGGGAACTCTATTTTCAGCACACAGTTGCACGTCCATTGGCGCGACAACAAGATCAATATCACGGATACGCCGGGTCTTGATGATTTTATTGGTGAGGTCGTATCCTCTATGAAAGTGGCCGATACAGCTTTGATTTTAGTGAATGCGTCCCAGGGCGTGGAAGTCAGTACGGAACTCGTCTGGGAATACGTCCAGGACTTTCAAACGCCTGCCATCTTTGTTGTCAACCAGGTCGATCACGATAAATCAGATTTTGAGAATACGCTTGAGCAAATAAAGTCTCGTTTTGGCAATAAAGTCCTTCCCATCCAGTATCCGCTGAACCAGGGTAGCAATTTTAATACGATCGTGGACGCGTTGCGTATGACAATGTATGTTTTTCCAGAAGATGGCGGGAAACCTGAGAAAAAGGAAATACCCGACAGCGAAATAGGAAGGGCCCAAGAAATGCACAATATGCTTGTTGAAGCAGCTGCTGAAAATGATGAAACGCTCATGGAAAAATTCTTTGATGCGGGCACGTTAAACGAGGAGGAATTGGCCAAGGGGTTGACGATTGCCTTAGCCAATCAGGAGATTTATCCTGTTTTTTGTTGCAGTGCTGAAAAGAATATGGGCAGTGGCAGGATTATGGGCTTCCTGAACGACATAGCACCCAGCCCCGCTGACCGTCCGCCAGCCAATCTCTCGAACGGCGAAGAGTTGGGTCTCGATGATGACAGAACATCACTGTTTATTTTCAAAACAATGTCCGAACCACAGGTCGGATTGGTGTCCTATTTCAAGGTATTTTCCGGCACCCTGACCCAAGGCATGGACCTTGTGAATAGCTCAAACAGGGAAACCGAGCGGATCAACCAGATCTTTGTCTCCGAGGGCAAAAACAGGAAACCTGTAACACAACTCATTGCAGGAGATGTCGGGGCTACCGTCAAACTCAAAAATTCTCATACAAACAATACACTTTCAGTCAAAGGCAGTGACATCGAAATTGAAAAGATCAAATTTCCTTCCGCCAAGATCAGGGTGGCTGTGACGCCGCCGGGCAAGAATGAAATGGAGAAGCTTATGAAATCCCTGCACAGCATCGAGGAGGAAGATCCAACTCTGATCGTCGAACAGTCGCCCACTTTGAAGCAGACCATTTTACATGGTCAGGGCGAATTGCACCTTGATATTGTGAAGTACAGGATTGAAAAGAACAATGGTATTTCCATGCATTTTGAAAAACCACGGATACCATACAGGGAAACCATCACGGCAACCGCCAATGAGTCCTACAGGCACAAGAAACAATCTGGTGGCGCCGGCCAATTCGGTGAAGTGCATATGCGCATTGAACCCTATTATGATGGCATGCCTGATCCATCTGATCTCAACGTGCGATCCAGGGAGGAAGAAGATCTGCCCTGGGGTGGAAAACTATCTTTCCTATGGTGCATTGTGGGAGGCTCCATAGACTCAAAATACAGCAATGCCATTAAGAAGGGTATCATGAAACAAATGGAAGAAGGACCTCTGACGGGATCCAATTGCCAGAATATCCGCGTTAGCGTATACGATGGTAAAATGCATTCGGTCGATTCAAATGATATGGCGTTTATGCTGGCAGCTTCCCAGGCATTCAAGAATGGTTTTGTCAAATCAAAGCCGCAGATCCTTGAACCCATTTACAATGTCACCATCCTCTGTTCTGATGAATTTATGGGGGATATCATGGGAGACCTTCAAACCAGGCGGGCCATCATCCAGGGGATGGGATCAGAAGGGCATTACCAGAAGATCATGGCTAAAGTGCCCCTGGCTGAAATGTACAAGTACAGTTCAGCACTGAGATCAATGTCACAGGGGAAAGCGAAGTTCAACCGCGAATTTGCGGAATACAGCGCCGTCTCCCACGACATACAGGAAAAGCTCATCCAGGAAGCCAGGGAAGAGACAGCAGAAACGTAACATGTTAAAAATTGGCTTTGATGCCAAACGCTTGTTTTTCAATGATTTCGGCCTGGGTCAGTACAGCAGGACCCTTGTTAGGCATTTGCGTGAACTCTATCCGGACAATGAATACCATCTATTTACGCCAGGCACCAGGGTGACGGCGGATACCCGGTTTTTTGCTGATCCTTCGAAATTTAAGATTCACACGCCCAATGGACCTTTCACATCCTGGTGGCGTTATACAGGGATGATCAAAGCCATCCGGCGATCAGGCGTTGATGTGTTTCATGGCTTGAGCCACGAATTGCCGTTTGGCATCCGGAAGACCAACGCGGCAACAGTAGTTACCATGCACGACGTATACTATAAGAAATTTCCCTCTGAATTCAGTATAGGAGACAGATGGATCTATGAAATGAAGTATCGCCATGCCCTTAGGAATGCAGATCATGTCATTGCGGCCAGCCATGCCACTGCCAGGGATTTGAATGACCTTTTCAATACAATTCCTCAAAACACATCAATCGTCTACCAGGCATGTGATGATATATTTTACCAATCGGCCCAAAAACACCCTCAGAAAATCCCATACATCCTATTTGTGGGTTCAATAATCCCAAGGAAAAACCTCATGTTGATTCCCCGTGCATTTAAACTTCTTCGGGAAACAAATCCATACAGGTGCATTGTCGTAGGATCTGGCAAATCCTATGAAAAGAAAGTCCGTCAATATATTCATGCCCAGGACCTGGATGATCGGTTTATTTTTTACAAGAATCTCAATCAGAAAGACTTGGCAGAATTGTACGCCCAGGCTTCAGCCCTTGTTTCACCTTCCTTCTGTGAGGGATTTGGACGTCCAGTCCTTGAGGCGATGGTGGCAAAACGACCTGTGATCATTTCGGCAAAAACAAGTATGGAAGAAATCGCTGGAAATTGTGGTATAATTATTGATCCACATGACCCCGAAAGCCTTGCAGACGCGCTGAAAGGACTTGATGAAATGACTGAAAAACATAAAGATTGTTTTACTTCGCGCATTCAAAAGTTTGAAAAGCACATATTATCAGAATTCCTGATGAAAATTTATATCGATTGTGCAAAGAAGTAGGCAATTAAAATAAAGATTGTTCGACAAATTTTATTTAAGTTTTGTATATTTGTCGTAAGCAATTAGCTTAAAATTAAATCCAGGTTTCATTCTCATTATCTTGGGGTGGTTTATAAATCACCCCTTTTTTTATTTACCCTCCTTCCTATATATATAAAATTTTTATATATAGTTTTTTTATTTATCTATATTTGATTTCTAATGAATAAGTAAAACATTAGAAACCATTTTTATATTTATAAACCAGGACTTTATACACATGGGTATACTTAATTTATGCCCTTGCAGAAAGTGGCTTCCCGCCCTTCTGTGCTTTTTGTTTTACACCCCGATATTCAATGCGCAGCCCATTCCTGCGTGTCCGATTCATGTCGATAATGAACCGGATCATGAAATGTCAAGGCGGGTGCCTCGTAATGCTTATACCCAGACCATCCCCGTCTTTAGCCCGTGGATCAATATCGATGACAGTGAAAAACCGGATGGTGAAGAAATCGAAAATTCAATGCCTGGGTATACCTTCTCACAGACTCTTTTTCTCAACCGATTCGATTTCCAGATACCTGAAGATGTGGAAGTCACTGGTATACAGGTTAAAATTCGCGGAAGATCTGATGACAGGGCGGCTGTAAAAGAGCAACTGGTCCGGCTGACCAATGGTCACGGTCACCTCGTCGGGCAAAACAAGGCAGGTCTTGTGATCTCCGGTCCGTCGTGGCCTGATACAAATGACGTTGACCATGACATGGAGTGGATGTACGGGTTCAACAATGATACCTGGGATTATGCCTGGACACCTGCATTGATCAATGATGAAGGATTTGGCGTCGCCATACAATTGTACAATGGCCACGATGATAGTACTGCTGTTTTTATAGACCAGGTACAAATCCTCATACACTTCGAGCCACTTGTAGAAGTGTGCGGGCATAATTGCGTCCCATTTTTTATCACTCCAACAGCGGGAGCCATAGGGTACAACTGGATTGTTCCGGAAGGCCTGACATGGGAAATTCCTGTGGACCAACCCTATTTTCTGAACATATTCACAGAGAATTCAGATTATGGTGTTTACGAAGTCTGTGTTGAAACGATTTATGATACTGGGGTATCAGACCCATGCTGCAGGAAACTCAATTATTCAGACTGTACTTTTGGAGAGATCGGTGACTGGATTTGGGAAGATATCAATGGTAATGGTTTACAGGAAATTGGGGAAGCCGGAATTGACGGTGCATTATTGGCCCTCTATAATGAAAGCCTGCTCGAAGTCGCACGCACAACAGCCCAAAATGGCTTTTATAAATTTACCGACATTCCTCCCGGGACCTACCTCATACGCGTCCTGGGCGTCAACGGCTATATTGAATCACCAGGAACCCATACCGATTCACTCAGTGACTCTGATTTTTGCAGCATCTATTTTCCTTTATCCTCTGACTTTTTTATACTCAATCCCGGTGAGAGCAGAACGGATATTGATTTTGGCCTCTTCAAGGGCTTCGAGGTTACCGGCCGTGTTTTTATAGACAGGAATGGCGATGGGATATTTGCGGGAAATGAGTCACCATTCAAAGGTTGTGAGGTGGTATTGGAGGATGCACTCGGCGACCTGGTCGCAAGCACTGTGACGGACGCCTCGGGTTCCTATGAATTTACAGGCCTCCCTGCCGGATCTTACAGCATATCAATGATGCCAGGGGCTGAATTTGTCCCGACAATGAAGAACGCTCCGGGTTCTGTGGAGGAAAGGGACAGTGATATCAATGAAGATGGGAGTACTGACATATTCGAATTGCTCAATGGAAATACCTTTTCTTTTATTGATGGTGGATTTTTTCGTTACTCAGAGATCGGGGACTTTGTTTGGATGGATGACAATAAAAATGGCCTCCAGGACCCGGATGAGGATGGCCTGGCCCATGTTCAAATCCAGATGCTCACGAGGACCGGCCTGCCATTGATCACCACTGTATCTGACAGTTCCGGCGCTTATACCCTGGCCGGGATACCTCCCGGGCACTATACCATCGTCATACTCCCCGGGAATGCGTCCTTCTTGCCTACAGTGCGCCTGGATTCTCTCCCCGACAGGAATTCGGATCTCAATCTTGTCAATGGAATTTTCGTGTCTGACACCTTGCGCATTTTGGAGAACACTGAACTTTACTCCATCGACTTTGGCCTTCTCAGGTCCCAGGAAGTTTCCGGGCGTGTTTTTTTAGACAGGAATGGCGATGGGATATTTGCAGGAAATGAGTCACCATTCGAAGATTGCGAGGTTCATCTTGAAGACGTAAACGGTAGCCTCATCGCAAGCACTGTAACAGACACCACGGGTTCCTATAGATTCACAGGCCTCCCTGCCGGATCTTACACCATAACAATGATGCCGGGAGCAGAATATGTCCCAACAATGAAGAATTCTCCGGGTTCTGTGGAGGAAAGGGACAGTGATATCAATGAAAATGGGAGAACTGACGTCTTCGAATTGCTCAATGGTCATACCCTTTCATTTATTGATGGCGGATTTTTTCGTTACTCAGAGATCGGGGACTTTGTTTGGATGGATGACAATAAAAATGGCCTCCAGGACCCGGATGAGGATGGCCTGGCCAATGTTCAAATCCAGATGCTCACGAGGACCGGCCTGCCATTGATCACCACTGTATCTGATAGTTCCGGCGCCTACGCTCTGACCGGGATTCCTCCCGGGCACTATACCATCGTCATACTTCCCGGGAATCCGTCCTTCTTGCCTACAGTGCGCCTGGATTCTCTCCCCGACAGGAATTCGGATCTCAATCTTTTCAACGGCATTTTTGTGTCTGACACTTTGCGCATTTTAGAGAACACCGCGCTTCAATCTATCGATTTTGGTTTGGTCCTGCCCGGGGCGACTGTCTCCGGGGTGATTTATAATGATAGTTCTGGTGACGGTCAACTTGACATTGATGATCATGTTCTCAATAATGTGGAAGTGCGCTTATACACTTGCAATGGAGTTCTCCATGATATTCAATTTTCATCGAACGGGACTTACGCATTTTCCCCGGTTGATCCCGAGTCGTATTATATAGAAGTGGTGCCACCCCATGGTTTTGTATTTTCCAGGGATGGCAATCCGGATATTACAGAAGATTTTGGTGCCGGGACCAGTCGATGTTTATCATTAGATGTGGACCAAATTATTGAGATCCCGGTCGCCCTTGCGCCCCTTTCGGTTGTTGGAGATTTTGTGTGGTTCGATCACAATGCCAATGGCATTCAGGATATCGATGAGAGTGGCGTACAGGGCATAGACCTGTTTCTTGTCTTTGAGGACCAGGTCATCGATCTTGCCACATCAGATGAGGCGGGTCAGTTTTTATTTGATTCGCTTTATCCCGGACGTTACAAACTTATGGCCATGAATATTCCTGACAGTTTGGAAGTCACAGCATTCAAAACAGGTGATGACACCTCGGATTCAGACTTTATGATTGCTTCGAATGGGCTTGAGACAAATGAGTTCTTACTATCAGGCGGCATCATGCGGACCGATCTTGACCTGGGTCTGATGCCGGGGCCGGGGCAAATTGAAGTTCGTATTTGGAGAGATGCCGATGGTGACACCTGGCGCGATACCGATGAAATTGGCTTCAGAAATATTGATGTGCTGCTCTACGACTGTGCGGGTAACCAATTGGATGTAGCCCAACCCGATAGCAATGGCGTTGTCCATTTTGCCCCAATTGCACCCGGACTCTACACTATCCAGGGTGTCATTGGCGACATGTTCTATTTTTCGGAAGGGGGTGATTCCCATGTCGATCATTCCCATGGTTACGGCACAACGTCCTGCGTTATGGCTTCTTCAAACACCAGCACCCAAGTTGCGATTGGGGTGGTCCCTTATTCAGTTGTCGGAAATTCTGTTTGGCGTGACCTCAACTACAATGGCCTCCAGGATAATTCAGATACAGGTATCGAAGGTATTACCCTGCAACTCATGAATATGGGAACATTCCAGGATGATGAAACTGTTTCATCGGCCAACGGGTCTTACTTGTTTGATAAGGTCCGCCCGGGCACATATACTGTCAGGATCTTGAATCAACCCGACAGCTTGTTGCCCACAGTCCATAATCGGGGCAGCGATAATGAAGATTCTGACCTGTACTTTGATGGCATCCATATGACGACAGATTCCTTCATTGTTGTCAACGGCACTCCACGTCTCGATATTGATCTTGGGCTGATCGTCCCCAAAGGACAGGTGACAGGTATGGCATGGATCGATCAAAACCGCGACGGAATCCTTGATCTCACGGACGAACCGGGGATAGATGGTTTGGAGGTCAGACTGATGGATGATCAGGAATTTCTACTTCGATCAACATTGACAAATACAGATGGGACGTACCGCTTTACAAACCTTGTTCCGGGAGATTATTTCATAAGATTTTCAAAACCTGAGGGTTTGGGATTCACTGCAGGACTGGCTGGAAGTGATCCAACCATAAACTCAAAGGTCATTGATGTGGTCAGCGGGCAGACGGATGTGATGACCATAACAGCCGATGAGCTGATACAGAACATTCATGCTGGCTTCATTGAATCCGGGAATGCCCTTTCCGGAGTCGTCTTTGAAGACCTCGATGCCGATGGTGTTCTGGATGATGATCCTGTGAAAACCGATTTCATGGTTGTCCTTCATAATGATTTATTTCAGCCCATTGATACAGCATTTACAGATACAGATGGCGCCTATATTTTCCAGGATCTTATTGACGGGAATTACCGGGTGGAATTTCCTTTTGCCGATTCTCCCAGGATTTCCCCGGCCAATGCCGGCAATGACGAGCAAACCGATTCTGAACTGACCCTGAACGGAGGTGTCTATTCCACTGAAATTATAGCATTGGCGGGCAGTCCGGTGACAGGGGTCAATGCAGGATATTACTACCCGGTCACCATTGGTGATTATGTTTGGCTTGATGCCAATGAAGATGGCGTTCAGGATACAATTGAGAAAGGTGTCAACAGTATGCGCGTCACGCTATTTGACCATAATGGAACATTATTGGCTTCCACATTGACCTTTACACATGAGAATACCGATGGTTATTATATTTTTAAAGACCTGGATCCAGGCATGTTTTACCTCGTGTTCAGTTTGCAGTCATCGATGACGTTCACACTATATAACCAGGGAGTCCATCCCGAGTCTGATTCCGATGTGACCAACGTGAATGGCCTAGGAAGCACTGAAGTTTTCCAACTCGTTTCAGGCGATGTGGATCTGTCCAGGGATGCAGGGGTTGTAGCGGAACCGGCTTCTGTAGGAGATTTCATCTGGAAAGACCGCAATGGCAATGGCATCCAGGACGATGATGAAGAGGGCCTCAATGGGGTCGCGGTGGAGCTTTATACGGATGAAGGCATGCTTGTGTCCAGCCGGGTCAGTGCTGACCATCCCGTTACATCTCTTCCGGGATATTACTTGTTTGACCAGGTCTTACCCGGCTCCTACTACATCGTTTTTGATATTCCACCTGGCTTTAAGGCTTCTCCATTTAATACTGGTGGGGATACATCTGCGGATTCAGATATTGAAGGATCGCTGCAAAATGGCTCTACGACGATTTTCAATCTTTCACCTGGTGAGCTGGAACTCGATATAGATGGAGGCATTTTTGAAGGTGGATCCATTGGTGACAGGGTTTGGCATGACAGGAACCTGGATGGCCTTCAGGATCCTAACGAACCGGGTGTGGAAAATGTCCGGGTCAAGCTTTATAATGACAATACGGGATTCCAGGCTGAAACCACAACAGATGTCCAGGGGCTATATGGCTTTGATGATCTTGGTGAAGGGGATTACTACCTCGTGTTTGTACCACCCTCTGACTTTATGTTGACCAAAGGGAATGAGGGCAGTGATCCACAGCGCGATAGTGATGCTGATGCCACCGGCACAACACCTCGTTTTCACCTTGAGTATAACACTGTAATTGATACCATCGATGCCGGTCTGGTCAGGCCTTCCAACCTGATCAGTGGAATTGTCTGGATTGATGTCAATGAAAATGGATTCCTGGACAACGGGGAAGCGCCTGTTGGCGGCCACACCGTCTGGCTGCTGACTTCGAGTGAAGACCTTCTTTTGGAAACGCATACAAATCTCAGCGGTCGGTACATCTTCAAAGATCTTGATGCCGGCGATTACCGCATTCGATTCTCATTGCCCCAGGGATTTGCATTCACACTTGAGAATATGGGATTTAACGAGGAGGTGGATTCCGATGCTGACCAGACGGGATTGACGGATATCATAACCCTTCAAACGCAAACCGTCGAACGCTTCGTGAATGCCGGGATCTATGAAACGAATAAAAGAGGTAATGCCTATGCCAAACTCTATCCAAATCCGGTTTCAGGGATTTCGACTATAATGGTGGTTGTCGAGCGCGACATGGTTCCAGTCAAAGTAGAGTGTTATGATCCTTTTGGACAAAAGGCAGGCCTGGTCATGGACTATGGTCTTTTGCCGCGTGGCGTACACCATCTGCGGTTCGATCCTACTTTGAATGAAGGTATTTACTATTTGCGCGTTGTTGCCGGCAAGAGAATAACGACCATTAAAATGATGGTCGTGCACGACTAGGCACTGACACAGTATTCCTGAATGGCTGACGTCAGATTCTCTGCAATCATTTGCGCAGATCGGCCTTCTATCTGGTGCCGTTCAATCATATGCACCAATTCACCGTCCTTGAACAGGGCAATAGATGGGGAAGAGGGTGGAAAGGGCAGAAGATATTCACGCGCACGGGCAGTGGCCTCTTTATGGACACCAGCAAAAACCGTCGCCATGACATCCGGCCTGATAGATCCCTGTGTAGCGAGTTTCGCAGCAGGACGCGCATTGGCGGCCGCACAGCCACAAACAGAATTGATGACAAGCAAGACAGTGCCTTTGGAACCATTGAACAACTTATCGACATCTTCTGCTGTTTCTAATGACTGGTAGCCAAAATCCGTGAGATCTCTGGCCATGGGAATTACAAGTTCGATTGGATACATAGAAAAATATTTTTTGTTAAATACGATTCATTGACTAAAATTGCAACTTCATGGTAACAAAGATATTAATGGAAAAGATTTCAATTACCCTCTTTTTTATCTTTTTCTTGGTGTCGTGCTCGAAAGATAAACTGGCACCCCCTGATTTTTCGTGTGATCCCCAGCCGACATATAACAGTGATGTGGACAACATTATCAACAGCAGTTGTGCCTATGCAGGGTGCCATGATGGGTCAAGTGCTCCGGGAAATTTTGGGAGCTATGCGACGCTCTCAGGCTTTTTGTCCCCCACGCTTTTTGAGCGACGAGCCCTGGTTTTGCGAGATATGCCCCCCCAGGAAGCCACAGGACCGACATCCTTGACAGAAGAACAAATTCAAATATTGAGTTGCTGGGTAGAAGACGGATACCCTGAAAATTAAAGACTATGAAGACATTCATCATATCCTGTATTTGTGGTATTATCTCCATCGGAGCCTGGGGCCAGGAAAAAGTCCACCAGACATTTAAAGATACACGTGTTATCAATAGCCATTCCCTGGAAACACTGCGCAAGGGCATTCTTGATTTCAGGGTGAGCCACAGATTTGGTGATGTCGCTGGCAATGCCGGGGGATGGCCGACCTTTTATGGGTTGGAAAATGCCTCAGATATCCTCATAGGTTTTGAATATGGGATAACTGAGCAATTCATGGTAGGTGTCAGCCGTTCCAAGGGCTCAGGTCCCCTGAGATCCAATGTCAACGGGCTTTTAAAATACCGGTTGATACAGCAGGAGATCAATGGACGAAACCCGTTCAGTGTAACCTTCGTTTCTGTGGCCAGTGCGTCAACCATGCAAAAAAGTGGTTCGGAAGGTGTATTAAATTTCTTTGCCAAAACAGCACATCGCTTTTCCTATAATTTACAAATGATCATAGGAAGCAAAATTTCGGAAAAAATTGCCCTCCAGGTGATGGGTGCCTGGACTTATCGGAATATCGTGCCTTCCACGGACAAGAATGACCTGGCGAGTGTGGGCTTTTCAGCCAAATTCCAACTCAGCAAGGTCTTCGGACTGATCGTCGATACCAATTTCCCCATATCAGAACTCAGATCATCGGAGAATGGGTATTATCCCCCTATTGGTATTGGATTTGAGTGGGAAACAGGTGGAGGCCATGTTTTCCAGATCAACCTGACAAACGCCACAGGCATTATGGAAACGGATTACCTTCCCTATACTCAATCAAACTGGGGGGATGGCGAATACAGACTGGGTTTTACAATTTCAAGACATTTCAGGATATGATGGGACAAAGATCAGTAGCAGTTTTTTTAATTGGCGCGGCCGTTGTTTGCCTTTCCCTGGTGCTCCCCGAAAGAGACGTTCTTGCAGATGAAGAACGCGTCGCACACATTCTTTCTAAACTGGGTGAAGATGCCTTCGAGCATTTCCCAAATTCTTCGATCAGGAATGTCTCTGCAGCGATCGGAGAAGACATCGTGAAAAAAGGGTTCTCCAACAGGCCGGGCATTGGCAAGTCTAAAAGACAAAGCAAGCATTTTGTGTGCACTTCATGCCATAATCTCGATAGGGAAGATCCCGATCTGTCGGTCTCTGATCCGGAGGCACGCCTCAAATACACAGCATTAAAAGGCCTTCCATTTCTACAGGCCACCTCGTTGTACGGGGTTGTGAACAGGGAAACATTTTACAACGGGGATTATGAGAAAAAATATGGCGACCTGGTCGACGCCGCCAGGAATGATCTCAGAGGAGCCATCCAGTTGTGTGCTACAGAATGCGCCCAGGGCAGGCCTCTGAAAAGCTGGGAGATGGAATCCGTGCTTGCTTTCCTGTGGACCCTTGACCTTAAAATTCACGATCTCAATTTATCAGGAGAGGAAATGAATTTCATCAA
>JBFKJL010000005.1:0-24799 GCA_041631795.1 Saprospiraceae bacterium
AGGCGATTCGCGAGGTCATCGCTTTGCTTGATAATGGAGACATTCGTGTTGCAGAAAAGAAAGGCGAAGACTGGATCGTCAATTTATGGGTTAAAAAAGCAGTTGTCCTGTATTTTCCCATTCAAAAGATGGAGACCATCGAATTGAATCCTTTTGAATTTCATGATAAGATCCCACTCAAATCTAATTTTGCCGAGGCAGGTGTGCGTGTTGTTCCACATGCCATAGCCCGGTATGGATCTTTTCTCGAAAAAGGGGTTATCATGATGCCTTCTTATGTGAATATCGCTTCCTATGTCGGCGCGGGCACAATGGTCGACACATGGGCGACTGTAGGCTCAGGTGCTCAAATAGGTCGCAATGTGCATTTGTCCGGAGGTGTCGGTATTGGTGGTGTTTTGGAACCACCACAAGCAGCCCCAACCATCATTGAGGACAACTGTTTTATCGGCTCACGTTCCATCGTAGTCGAAGGTGTGCGAGTTTGCGAGGAAGCTGTACTTGGCGCCAATGTGGTTTTGACAAAAAGCACCCGCATAATAGATGTCACCGGGAGGGAACCGGTGATCCACAAAGGCATCGTTCCGAAAAGATCTGTCGTCATCCCGGGATCTTATACCAAAGAATTTAATGCGGGCAATTTCAATGTATCATGTGCGCTGATCATCGGAGAGCGCAAGGAAAGCACAGATAAAAAAACGTCATTGAATATGGCGCTGAGAGAGTACGATGTGGCCGTCTAACCGCCTTTGCGCTTGTACTTGTCATTCATGCCTTCGCCTCTCAGGATCATAGGAATGATTTTTTGAAGTCGTGATAGTTTTGTTTTTGGCAATGCGGCTTCATTGATGTAATCCGCGAATTCCCTTTTCCTGGATTGGGTGAATTGATCGAAAGCTTTCATGAGCGTTGTATCTTTTGCCAAAGCATCCTCTAGACGTGAAGGAATGACCAGTGGTTTGCTCTTGCTTTTTAGTGCTTTTCCCTGCTTTTGATTTTCTATGGCTTCCAAAACATATTCTTTGATAACCGGACTGTTTATTTGGTCTCTGGACGTGAATTTCATCTGTCGCATACCCCTGGTTTTTCCAGCCTGGGCATTGACCAGGATTGACTGGGGGTCTGCCAGAAAGACACCCTGGAAAAACCAGATGCCAAAATGGTTTTTGAACCCGGCAATACCCAACACATTTTTGTTGTTCAGGGTATACACAGGCATGCCCCATTTGACTGATTCGACAAGCTCGGTCCGTTTGATAATTTTCCTGAGTTCTGTCAGCTCAGACGACCAATACTGATGATTGGAAATATATTCTTCAACAGTGCTGTGTTTTTTCATAATAGGAATGATTATTGTGCAAAAAATCCATAATTCACAGTGCTTTTGTCCACCCTGAGTCGACTTGGAAGAAAACCTTATCTTACACGGGTTTAATTAAACAGCACCGCATTACATCAACCAGAGGTGTTAATTTTTTTATAATCTTGGCGGTTTTTAAGCAAGTTGCATATGGCTGGCTTAATTTTGTCCTTATTTCAAAATATTTCAGTATGAAGTTACGGTTTATCTTTTCATTGATTTTATTGATTGGACTTGCAAATTTTGCCATTGGACAGGTAGATCCTGTGACCTGGGAATACAATGTCACGTACAGCGGTCCTGTGACCAGTGTCCACCTCAATGCCAAAATGAAGGGTGACTGGGCCATTTACTCTCAATTTACCGAACCCGGAGGGCCTATTCCCACATCATTTGAATTTGAACAAAGCAATGAGTTCAGCCTCAGGGGAGAGGTCGAGGAAAAATCCAATCCCATTCGCAATTACAGCGACTTGTTTGAGGTCAATGTCTTGAAATTCAAGGATGAAGCTCATTTCGTACAGAAAATTTCAAAATTGGCTGAATACACCACGGTCAGGGGAAATATTACCTACATGGTGTGTGACGCCACAAAATGTCTACCCCCAAAGACAATACCGTTTGAAGTGAAAATTTGATTTTCAAAAAATGATAATAGATGCTGATTATTGATTTTTGAAATACTTAAAAAGTGTACATGCGGATCTATTCTTTAATTGCTGGTTTTCTGCTATTTTCTTTATCACTCTGCGCCCAAATATTTGCGCCTGTCGAATGGCGTACCAAGGTTGATCACGTTGCAGACAATGAATACGACCTGTACTTCGAAGCCAAGATTGATAAAGGTTGGACTGTTTACTCTGTTTACAACAAAGGAGAAGGTCCAATTCCGACATCCATAACATTTGAAAGCAAGGGCTTCAAAACGATCGGCAAGATCGAGGAGTTTGGCCACATTAAAAAGGGTTATGATAAGATCTTCGAAACTAAGGTGACCAAGGTCTTTGCGGACAAACCCTATATTCTCAAACAAAAGGTCCGTGTGGAAGAAGGCACCAACGTCATTTCAGGGTATCTGAGCTATACAACATGTAATGATGAAAGATGTCTGCCGCCGACAGACGTAGATTTTAACTTCAACTTATTGAATGAAGTGCCACAGGATGTCGCTGACAAATCGGGATTTGATGTATCAGAACTTAATTCCGGTGCGCCTGAATCAAAGATCCTCGATCCCGTTAAATGGGGCTTTGATATCAACGATAATGGCGATGGCACCTATGATCTTGTTGCTTCAGCGAATATTGAAGAAGGATGGACCGTCTATTCCCAGTACACAGAAGGTGATGGTCCTGTACCTACATCCATCACATTTAATGATCCCTCACTTTTTGAAGCCCTCGGGCCAGCCACCGAAAATGGTGATCTGAAAAAAGGATTCGACCAGGTCTTTGAAACCAATGTCACAAAATTCCTGGGTGGAACACCTTACACAATAACACAGAAGATAAAACCGGATCCGGATGTCAAAATCATTGATGGCTATCTCAATTTTATGACTTGCGATGATACGAAATGTCTTCCACCGGCATACATTGACTTCCAGTTTGATTTGGAAAATATATCAGCACTCAATCTCACAGATAACGCCGAGTTGGGGGACATTGTACAGATTGAGGGCATTGAAGAACTAGAACAACGCATACCATCCCTTTATGAGAGTTTTACCGATCCAATTGGCTCTTGCAGCAAAAGTGATGAAGAAGAGAAAAAAAGCTTATTGTGGTCCTTCATATTCGGATTTATAGGGGGCTTGCTGGCATTATTGACGCCCTGTGTGTTTCCCATGATTCCCCTGACGGTCAGTTTCTTTACAAAAGACACCAAAAGAAAAGGATGGATGAATGGCGTTATTTACGGTATTTCCATCATCATTATATATGTCACACTGGGACTGGCTATTTCTGCTATTTTTGGTGAAGAAGCCTTGAACAGGCTTTCCACAAACTGGATTGCAAACACGATCTTCTTTCTCATCTTCGTGGTCTTTGCCTTTTCTTTCTTCGGATTTTATGAAATAACTCTCCCGAGTTCATGGTCCACTAAAAGTGACAGCATGGCTGACAAAGGTGGCTTGATAGGCATCTTCTTTATGGCCTTTACTCTCGCCCTGGTTTCATTTTCATGCACTGGTCCTATCATTGGTTCTGCCATCGTCCAGGCAGCATCGAACCAAGTGGGTCCGTTTATTGTAATGTTTGGATTTTCACTGGCCCTGGCTTTGCCTTTTGGACTATTCGCAGCATTTCCGGCATGGCTGAATTCACTTCCCCAATCCGGCGGTTGGATGAATTCAGTAAAAGTCATTCTCGGTTTTCTGGAACTTGCCCTGGCATTTAAATTCCTGTCAGTTGCTGATATGACAAATCACTGGAATTTTCTCAAATATGAAGTATTTATGGCCATATGGATCGTAATATTCTTCCTGATGGCTCTGTACCTATTTGGATTCATCAAATTTCCACATGACAGTCCGGTAAAAAAACTCTCCCTTGGCAGATGGGTTTTTGGAAGTCTCGCCGCCATAATGACGGTCTATCTACTCACTGGGTATACCTATAATGACACGATTAAAAGCTACAATTCACTTAAATTGATGAGTGGCCTGGCACCCCCTTCTCACTATAATTTATTCCTGCCGGAACCTGAAATAGATCCCATTTTAAAAGAGCGCTATCCTTCGTACAGCAAGTGTGCCAATAATATTGATTGCTTTAAAGATTATTACGACGGGCTCGCCTATGCCAAAGAGGTCTCAAAGCCGCTTTTTGTCGACTTTACGGGGTATGGATGCGTCAACTGTCGAAAAACTGAGGAACACATTTGGGTCAAGAACGATATAAGGAATAAGCTGAACAATGATTTTGTTCTTGTATCCCTGTACGTCGACGATGATAAGGAACTGGACACACAATACATTTCCAAAGACAGGAATAAAAAGATCCGCAATGTGGGCAACAAATGGGCGGATTTTCAAATCAAAAATTTTTCTCAAAATTCACAACCGCTTTACGTCATGGTCACGCCGGATGAGGAAGTCATATCAGAACCTAGGGGTTACAAGGAAGGTGCGATGGATTATGAAAAGTACCTTGATTGTGGCCTTGAGACGTTTAGGATTTATTATTCCGAAGAGGGAGAATGATCCACCTTTACCAGGTCGATGCTTTTACGGATACCGTTTTTGGCGGAAACCCCGCGGCTGTATGCCCACTCCCCTTTTGGCCTGAAGATGCCCTGCTTCAACAAATAGCCATGGAAATGAATCTTTCGGAAACAGCTTTTTTCGTGGAAAAAGATGGCAGTTTCCAGTTGAGGTGGTTCACTCCATTGACAGAGGTAAGACTGTGTGGCCATGCCACGCTTGCCACCGCTCATGTCTTGTTTACTCGTATGGGTTTCGATCAACCAAGATTGGTCTTTAATACAAAAAGTGGAAAGCTGTTCGTTTGGAGAAACGGGGAGAAATATACGCTTGACTTTCCTGCGGATTTCCCGACAC
The DNA here is from genome assembly GCA_041631795.1 of Saprospiraceae bacterium. GTDB lineage: Bacteria > Bacteroidota > Bacteroidia > Chitinophagales > Saprospiraceae > JBFKJL01. Next base: position 4,923 of record JBFKJL010000005.1, read on the forward strand.
CGGTCGAACACATCGATATATCAGGCGCTATAAATATTTTGCCTGTGAATATTCTAAGATCGAGAGATGATCTCATGCTCATTTACACCAGTTCTAAAGAGATCATAGATCTCAAACCAGATTATCATTTCATAGGCACGCTACCGTATCGCGGCGTGATAGCAACCGCTCCTGGAGAGAATGTAGATTTTGTGTCCAGGTTTTTTGCCCCTGCGTGCGGCATTGATGAAGATCCTGTGACTGGATCTGCTCATACTGTTATGACACCATATTGGAGTAAGGTGTTGGGCAAAACATTTTTAACGGCAACCCAATTATCAAAAAGAGGTGGATACCTGGAATGTCGTGTGGACAAAGACAGGGTCTTGATCTCAGGCAAAGCTGTCTCAGTTCTTGAAGGACAATTAAACATCAGGATATGAACGAACGTAACATATGCAGGGCATTGGTCATAGTGATTTTCATCATAAGTGCCTGTCAAAATCCTCAAAAGCAAAAGCCGGAATCGACTTCCGGTGAAGGTGCTATCGACAAACTAACGATGTTGATTGAAGCTGATCCTGATGATGCAGATCTTTATTTTGAACGAGGGCAATTGCTCTACAATATTCAGTCGTATGATGAGTCCATTGATGACCTTCAAAAAGCGATTTCCCTGTCCCCTGGGAATCCCTTGTACTACCACTTATTATCCGATGTCTACATGGATTACTACAAATCTGCTGAATCGCTTGGTATTATGGAGGCAGCCACTGAAAAGTTTCCTGACAGGATTCCGACGTTGCTGAAACTTTCTGAAACTTATCTCATCCTCAAGCAATACGATAAATCCCTGGACATTGTCAACAGGATACTGGCCATCGACAACCAGAATGCCGAAGCTTTTTTTATGATGGGCATGAATTTCAGGAGCAATGACGAGGAGGAGAAAGCCATCAATGCATTCCAAACGGCCATTGAGCTCAATCCTGAAATTATTGACGCCTGGCTTATTCTTGGCCAGCTGTTTGAAAAGAAAGATAATCCAATTGCGCTTAAATATTACGAAGGTGCAAGCAATGTGGACCCTGACAATCCACTTATTCTCCATTCACAGGCATTTTACCTGCAGAATAATGATCGCATCGATGAAGCCATCCAGTTGTACCGCGATATTATCATGATTGATAAACAATATGTCGATGCTTATTTAAACGCAGGAATACTGTATTTAAGACAGGATTCAATCCAAAAGGCATTGGATGTCTTTAACCTCATGGCCTCGGTCGAACCTCAAAATTACCTGGCTTATTACTACAAAGGGGTCACCTATAAAGCCCTGGGTAATATTGAAAAAGCGCGTGAAAATCTGGAAGTCTGTCTAAACTTGAATCCGGATTTCTCTAAGGGAAGAGCCCTAATGAATGAATTGGAGGCAGACAGGGTTAATTCTTAACGATTCGCATGACTTCGTACTGTCCGTCGACATAAGATAACACAAGAACATAAACGCCTGGAAGATCTGTGCCGAGGATATAGCTTTTATCAGCCACCCTTGATACACGGACTGGTTTCCCCGTCATGTCATATACCTCAATCTTTAAAACGGATTTTTTTGAGTCCAAGTGAAATATATCCTGAACAGGATTGGGAAAAACCCTGGCATGAGATGCCAAAAGAGCCGGATTATCCAGGGAGGAAGTGACATTTTCCGTAAATGTCATCCTGACCGTGTCTGCTCCATCGCCAGATGGGCTGCCGTTGAGATTGACGGCATTGCCTGCAGCATAAAAGGTGATATCTCCGGTTCCGGCTTCGGGTGCATTCCAGGAAATTGGTATGGTATCGAGAGAGAGCGGGAAACTGTGTTCGACATAATCCCTTCCAAGCAAATTTACTTTTTGTATGCCTCCAGGCAGCGTTCCCCATTGATTAATGGCATTTGCATCGGAATCAAGACAAACAATCTGGAAACCGTGGCCAAGTGGCGTTCCTGTATGATTGATGATGAGATTGACCTGGTATGTCTCTCCAGGATCATAAGCAGCCACGGCATTCCCCTGGTCATCTACAAGTTTGACTTCGAGTTCAGGACTAAAGTTGCCAGATGCATGACACCCAGCTGATCCGCAAAACTGGCCTGATTCCCCTGGCGATGTCGTGGCTGGTGAACCCGACACTGTACCCCTTCCGCCGGAATTACTGAGAAAAATCAGACTCAATCCTGAGAAAATGAAAAGAGAGACGATGTACTTCATATCATTTGTGTTTAACAACCTAATGATTAAAGATAGTTTTTTTAAGAAAAGCTGTTTTCAGGAATTTTACCTTTGACACCCCTGAAGTGGTCCTGAATATAATTGAGATCTGTATCAGGATCTTCTGTCGGGTAGAAAGGATCTGCGAAATGGACTGTTTTATTCATGTAATCAAACTTTATCATAATGATCGGAATACGGGCCAATTGCGCTATAAAGTAAAAGCCTGTTTTGAATTTTTCAACCTTTTTCCTTGTCCCTTCCGGAGCAAGGACAATCGTTAGTGCATCTCTTTGTGCGTAAAGATCAACGACCGACCGCACAAAATTTGTCGATTTCTGTCTGTTGACCGGAATGCCTCCAAGCCATTTCATCAGCCATCCAAATGGAGGTTTGAACAAGGTGTGTTTTCCGACATATTTGATCTTATCGTTGAGAATGCCGCGTGCAAGCAGTCCGATGGGAAAATCCCAGTTGGACGTATGTGGTGCTACGATCAGGACCTTTTTTTTGATCTCCCGGTGATACTTCCCGGAAATTTTCCATCCGATAATCCAAAAGAAAAACCTGCAGATCAGCGACATCATAGATCAAACTTAGGCCATAAAAAATAAATGTGCATTAAACCATGCGTTATTTTTACAGTCAAAGTAGAAATTGACAGTGAATGGCTGAATTTTCGGACAAGCACATCATCCAGCTGATCAACGATGATGATTCCTTTGACGAGGGATTTACGATACTTGTAAAAATGTACCAGGAGCGCCTGTACTGGAGTATCCGCAGAATTGTACATTTCCATGAAGACGCGGATGATGTTATTCAAAATACATTCATCAAGGTATTCAAAGGTATCAAAGGGTTCAGGCATCAGTCAAAATTATATACCTGGTTGTACAGGATTGCCATGAATGAGGCATTGACACATGTCAACAACAAAAAGAAGAAGATGACAGGGACACTCGATGACCATGTCAGCATGTTGGAAAATAATCTCAGGGCTGATCAATATTTTGACGGGGACAAGGCCCAGATCATTCTGACGAAGGCCATCGAATATTTACCGGATAAGCAGCGTCAAATCTTTAACCTGAGATATTATGATGAAATGAGTTACGCCGATATCTCGGAGGTCCTGGGAACTTCCGTAGGTGCGCTTAAGGCATCCTTTCATCATGCTGTGAAAAAAGTAGAACTTTATCTTAAAGAACATGTATCCTATGCCTGATAAAGAAGAACATATCAAAAAGACAATACCTGAGCACTATTTTAAAAACCTGCGTGTGAAGATTGTTAACACCGTGAATGACCTTCAAGATGACATTCCCAATGAAGCCCCTATTCTTCACAGTCTTGGAAAAGGCAGCGCATACCTGACGCCGGAAGGATATTTTAAAATATTAATAAATAATACCCGGGACTCAATAATCCAATTGGACGACCCTGATGTATTGCAGGAAATTGAAAAACGGAAAAGTTACAGGGTGCCGGAGGTGTATTTTGAGCGGCTTCAGTCAAGGACAATGGCCATTCAGCCCTCAAAAGGCCGAATTGTTGTGATGCGATGGTTCCGTGGCCTGGCTGCTGCTGCGGTTATCAGCTTCGCCTTGGTCTGGGGGTGGTTGTATTTACAAAACTCACACGACAGCAAAGGATCCGGCGGTCTTGAAATGCATGAAGCCTTTGCTTATTATATAGAACACATTGAAGAGATTGATGAGCATCTATTAATTGACTTGTCAACCTCAAGCAACCTTGATCCTGAAATAATTTTTGAAGAATTGACTGACAATGAAGTGGAATATTATATTGAAGAAAATATTGATGACTTTGATGCTGCCAGTTTATATGATATTATGTAAAACAATTGGAAATATTAAAATTTAAGAATACAGATGAGACATGTCAATAAAATCCTGTTGATTGCTTTTTCCATATCCGCATTTGGATTATTTGGTCAGGTCAACAGGGATAAAATCGAACAGAAAATTGAAGCCCAAAAAGTCGCCTTTATCACCCAACAACTTGAGCTGACGCCAGGCGAAGCCGAAAAATTCTGGCCGATATACAACCAATATAAAAATGAAATGAAGGAGTTGAAATCAAATTATCCAATGGGCATTGATGATTGGATAGATGTCACCGAAGAAGATGCGAAATTCCATCTGAAGGCCTTTCTTGACAGGGAAGCCAGGGAGGTTGAACTGAAGAAAAATTATATTGACAGAATAACAAATGTCCTGTCATATAAGAAGACCCTCAGGTTGTTGCGCCTTGAAAGGGAATTCAAAACACGTATTTTAAAGGGACTCCAGGAACGGCGTGCGCGCGGGATGCGTTCAACCGATCGAAGAAAGGACTAACCTTCCTGGGAGATCCTCTGACCCGGTCAAATTTCAGTTATCTTTGGCCGTTTTTATGTCATCCTCTGCCAAAGCACATATTGCATTGTTAGTTGTCTCTGTCATCTATGGAGCCAATTATATCATCGCCAAGGATGTTTTGGCACAAAAGTACATTCATCCCTATGGCTTTGTCCTGCTGCGCGCATTATCCGGTGTTTTCTTTTTTTGGACTTTCCACACCATTTTCATTCGTGAAAAAACACGACTTAAAGATCATTTTTTATTGTTTGTTTGCAGCATCTTTGGCGTTGCGGCGAATCAGTTATTCTTTTTTACGGGCCTCAACCTGACTCTCCCGATTAACGCCTCGCTCATCCAGACAACGACACCGATCATCGTTTTTGTGATTGCTGCAATCCTTTCACATGAATCAATATTATTACGCAAGATCGCGGGTGTGGTCCTTGGTGCTGCAGGCGCCCTGTACCTGATCTATAAATCTTCTTCCGGGACTTCTGATATGATGAACAACCTGTACTTGAAAGGAAATCTCTTTATCCTGTTGAACGCGACCTCATTTGGACTATTCCTGGTTTTGATCAAGCCACTCATGAGAAGATACAATCCCGTGACAGTTGTCAAATGGTTGTTCACCTACGGGATATTATTCATAGCGCCTTTCGGCTGGTCAAAACTGGAAACTGTCACATGGGGTACTTTCCCCTTGACCATATGGATGGGTGTCATCTATGTCTTGGTGTTCACGACAATCCTTGCCTACCTTCTCAACGCCTATGCATTGAGCAAAGTCAGGTCCACAGTGGTGAGCTCATACATTTACCTGCAGCCGTTAGTGGCATCCATTATTGCTGTAATGACAGGAAAAGACACTCTTGAATCATTCAAAATATATTGTGCGATTTTTATCTTTTTCGGCGTTTACCTCATTTCAAAGACAGAAAATTCAAAAAAAACTTCCCTATCCACCACATGAAGACTTATGCATTCAAAGGTGAATGTGAAATAGATAAGCTTTATCAGAAAATTCCATATGTTTATAACATTCTGATTATCAAGTTTTTATCAACGCATTAAACATATCCACAATGTGGAAAAAAAAGATTTAGTGAAATGATTGTTTGAAGTGAATTTGGTTATATTTACCCCGTTTTGTAATCCCTGGTAACGATAAGTTTTTAATGGAACATAGAACCAAACGAGATCTTACATTTTTAAATTTAGTGTCAGATTTCGAAACTAACTTTGAGAAAGGCCATTCAATCTTCTTTGACGAAAAGACTTTTCACAGTCTTATCAGATTTTATGAAGAAGAATTGCAGTACAGCAAAGCCATTGAGGTTGCTGACCTGGCTCTCCAACAATACAATTTCAGGACAGACTTTTATATTATAAAGGCGCGTTTGCTCTTTCAGAGTAATTTTCATCAGGAGGCCCTTGTTCTCCTTGAAAAGGCCGAGTCCATTTCACCGTTTGAACACGAGGTGCTGTTCTTGAAGATCAGGATACTCGCGTTTCAAGGCAGAATTGATGAGGCCCAGAATATCCTGGAAGAAATGAAGCAATATATTACCTCTGCGGATCTGTCAGATGTTTATTTAAGTGAGTCCTACATTAATGAAGTGCTCCAGAATTACGATGGCATGTACGATTGCCTCACCAAGGCTATCATTTGCGATCCAGAGAATGACGATGCTCTTGATCGCATCGGATTTGCAGTACAAATTGCCAAGAATTATGAGCAGAGTATAGAATTTCACAAGGCCATCATCGATGAACATCCGTTTAATTATCTGTCGTGGTACAACCTTGGACATGCCCAGGCAAGTCTTGGGAGCTATATTGAAGCCATCGATTCCATAGAATATTCATTCCTGATCGAAGAGAATTTTGAAAACGGATATCTCGATTGTGCGGATATTTGCATTCAAACCCAAAACTACAAGCGGGCCTTGTCCACTTATGAAAGTTATGTAGGTAATTTTGGATACAATGAGGAGGTGCTCATCAATATGGCCGATTGTGAATATGAACTTGACAATCCATCTCGGGCAAAAATTCTCCTGAACAAAGTGCTTAAATTAGATCCGTACAATGATGAAGTGTACTATAAAATAGGCCTTTGTTTTGCCAAAGAAGAAAAATGGAATAAAGCGATCAATGCTTTTCACAAAGCGATTGCCCTTGAAGACAGCCTTGAAGATTATTACCTGGCCACTGCCAAAGCCTACAATGCCCTTGGCAGTTATGATAATGCAGCCACATTCTTTGAGAAAGCTGTCCAAAACGGAACAGAACAAAGTTTCTACTGGAAGGAATACGCTGCCTTTTTACTAAAAATTGGTAAGAAAAGTGAAGCCATCCAGATCCTGGAGGAAGCGGATAAATACACGGTAGGACCAGATCTTATTTTTTGCAAAGCAGTCGCCATGTATATGGAAGGAGACAGGTCCGGGGCTTTTTTGATCATTGAAGAAGGATTAAAGGAGGACTTTGAACAGCACTATATCCTTTTTGATATTGAACCCGAACTTGCGCTTGACAAAGATTTGCAATCCATGATTTCGTACTATAAACTCGAGATCGAAAACGAATAAAAGCCCGACCTATTTAAAGAGGCATTACTCAATTTCTCAACAAAGAAAAGCAGCTTTCATATTAAAGCTGCTTTTTCTGTTTATCTTCTTCAATTTTATATGCAAGTGCGGCACCCACAACCCCTGCTGAATTGAACATGCTGGCGGCAACGATATTGAGATGGTCATCCAGGTGGGGCTTGTAGAAATCGAGGAATTTGCTGATTCCTCCACCAAGGACAATGACGTCGGGTGAAAGCAATAAATTGACATGTCCCAGGTATGCGTTGAGTTCAATGCCAAATTCAGCCCAGGACATATTTTTCTTCTTCCGTGCACTGTTCGATGCGTAATGCTCAGCGATGGACTCCTTATAGTATAATTGACCCAATTCCGTATTGGGTAGCAGCGCCCCATCTTTGAAGATCGCAGAACCGATTCCTGTGCCAAGAGTTATCAACAATACTGTCCCGCTTTTAAGCACCTTATGACCATAGGCAATTTCGGCAAGGCCCGCACAATCCGCATCATTAGCGACATAGGCCGGGCATTGTAAGCCCCTGCTGAAAAAAGTGCACAAATCCAAATCGATCCATTCCGAAGATATGTTGCTGGCTGTCCGACATATGCCCTTAATAACGATCGAAGGGAATCCAATGCCAACTGGTTTGCCACCCCATTCAAAGTCACTGACAAGGGTCCTCATGACTTTCAAAACATTTTGGGGAGTAGATTCAGATGGCGTCCTGTACTTGATCTTCTCTGAAGCTAAAACGCCTTGTTCCAAATCGACAACTGCTCCTTTAATGGCTGTGGCTCCAATGTCTATGCCCAGAATTTGATGCATGATAAGCTATTTGATCTCCGTCATTTTGACTATAAGCACATCGCTCTCCGGTGTGTCAGCAGCATTGGTTTGTACCCTGGATATTTTATCCAGTGTATCAAAACCACTGATGAGCCGGCCAAAAACAGTGTAATCACCATCTAGAAATGGTGTGCCTCCGTGTTCGGTATATTTTTTTGTCTCCTCGGCAGTGTAAAACAGTCCTTTTTGCAATTCTGCCTGGTTCAATTGTCTTGAAGAAACTTCTGATCCCGAAACAATATAGAATTGCGTGGGCGATGATTTTTTCTCCGGGTTCACCTGGTCAGGCATCCGGGCGGCGGATAAGGCCCCCCTGAAATGCCGCAATGAATCCCGAAATTCAGCTTCGAGTTGCTGCCTTGGTATGACACCCTGGAACGGCTTGTGACGCGTTGCGGGATCACCAGCCTGGATGACAAAACCCGGAACGACCCTGTGAAACAGGATGCCATCATAAAATCCACTTTTGACCAGGGCAATAAAATTATCTCTATGTATCGGTGTAGACTCATTCAACTCAAGGATCATATTGCCATAGTTGGTCTCAACAAGTACTCTGCAAAGTGGTGGTGGACTCAGGAAAATTTTCTGTTGATACACCCTTGACTTTTTGCCTTTACGTGCAACTAAATTAACCTCGTACATTCCTGATTGATAGTAAGCGTGTTCAGTTTGCGTTGAATCCGAATAAGTGCCGTCCCCAAATGACCAGGTGAAAGCATCCGCATTCCTGGATTCATTTTTAAATACCATCCTGGTCGGGACAATATCACTATCGGTGCTGTAGGTAAACCTGGCAACAGGAGCTGCGCATGAGATGAGCAGAACCAGGAAAACGAAGCTGATAAAACGCCACATTCTAATTGATAATTGACACTTTCATCTTGACGTCCTGAACGGGTCTGTCTCCGGGGGCTGTCTGGACGGTTGCAATCTTGTCAATGACCTCAAGGCCTTCAATGACACGGCCAAAGACTGTGTAGTTGTTATCCAGGAATGGCGTCCCTCCAATGGTCTTGTATTTTTCACTCTGTTCAGGTGTATAGGCCATTCCATTTTGCTGGCTCATCGCCTGGATTTGATCGTCCGAGAGCTTCTGACCGTGTACAATATAAAATTGTGAACCTGATGATTTCTTTTGGGGATTGACAGCATCACCCTGTCGGGCTGCAGACAGAGCACCTTTGTAGTGCAACGCCCCAATTTCAGCATCGAGCTGGTATCCCGGACCACCTGCACCAAGTCTTTTGTTAGGCGGTGCATTCCTGGATTCTGGGTCGCCTCCCTGGATCATGAAGTTGTTGATAACCCTGTGAAAAAGCAGGTCATCATAAAACCCTTCATTGGCCAGTTTAATGAAATTATCCCTGTGTATGGGCGTTGAGTTGTACAATTCAACGGTCATATTGCCGTATTCTGTTTCAATGAGTGCCTTTGTCAATTTTTCCGATTTTTGACATGAAAAAAATAGTCCGGTCAATAATAATAGACATACATATCGCATCATATTTCAGTTTTAAAATATTCAATAATCAAACGCTTCAATAATTGTTCCTGTTCTGATTTACCCGTGGTTGAATAGGGTTTCCCCATGTCCCAATGTGGCCATCCATCGGCATCAAGGCCTGAAAATGTATAATAGCCCTCTTTTTCCAAAAGTGCACAAACAGCTATATGCATCAGATCAGTCTTTTCCTCTTTGGTAAATTCCCTGAAGCCCTGTCCTAATTCTTGCACGCCAATCAAGTACAAAATAGCCTGCATGTCAGGCAAGGCATTCACGGACATGCGCTCCTTAATCTTATGTCTGACTTCAAGCCACTCGAAATCTAGCTGCCAATCTTCCATTTTCAAATTGGTGGACAAAGATAGAAGTTACTCAAATAAAATGCTTCAGCATGATCACTTCTTTCTTTGTGAGAAACCGGCCCCACCCCCTTGGGAGGTCTTTTTTTGTCAGCCCGGCATAATAGACCCTGTCCAATTTCTCCACTTCATAGCCCAGGTGATCAAAGATCCGCCTGATAATCCTGTTGCGGCCGCTGTGCAATTCGATTCCAATATGACGCCTCGACTCACCCTGAACGAAAGATATCTTATCCACCTTGATGTAACCATCATCCAATTCAATACCTTTTGAAATCAAATCGAGATGAAATTCAGTCAGACCTTTGTCCAGGACGACATGATAGATCTTTTTCACATTGTACCGGGGATGAGATAGTTTAGCTGTAAGATCCCCATCATTGGTCAGGAGGATCAGCCCAGTGGAATTTCTGTCCAGGCGTCCGATCGGATACACCTTTGTTTTAATCTTATTCCTGACAAGATCCCAAACAGTTTTACGACCTTTTTCATCCGATACTGTTGTGATGACATTTTTCGGTTTATTCAGCAGGTAGTAGACCAGATTGGCGACCGGCTTCAAAGTCTTGCCAAGATATTCGACGTTATCCTTTTCTGACACCATTACAGCTGGATTGGTTTCTTTCTTGCCATTGACCTTGATCAAACCATTCTTGACAAGTTCAGCCGCCTTGCGCCTTGAGCATACACCACTGTGGGCCACAAATTTGTTTAACCGCATCCCTTCCATAAGGTGGCTTAAGTATCAAAAATGATATCATCGGCGTCAGTATTCATACGCGATGGAACTGTAATTGAATTGGCATTTCCAAAAATATCCCCGCTCTGACTTCGCAGATCCCTGAATCCTGTGGTATCGTCCTCCACAAATTTGACAAAGGGTTTGAGAAATCTCAACTGTACTGTCCCCAATGCACCATTACGGTGTTTAGAAATGATGACCTCAGCCACATCATCAGGGATATCCATACCGTCAGCAAGATCATAGTAATCAGGTCGATAGATAAAGGTCACAATATCCGCATCCTGCTCAATGGCACCGGATTCTCTCAAATCAGACAATTGCGGTCGTTTGTTGCCCCCCCGTGTTTCCACTGCTCGGCTCAACTGTGACAAGGCGATGACAGGCAGATCTAATTCCTTCGCCATCCCTTTCAATGCCCGGGATATACTGGAAATTTCCTGTTCCCTGTTCATTCTTTTGGCATTCGGGGGAGATCCCATTAATTGCAGGTAGTCAATGACGACCAGCTGGATATCAAAGTTTTGCTTTAATCGCCTGCACTTGGCCCTGAGTTCAAAAATATTTATAGCCGGGGTGTCATCGATATAAATCGGCAGATTGGACAATTTTTCCACAGATCCGTATAGTGTCGGCCACTCATCTTTGGATAATTTGCCCTTTCTCAATTTGCTCGCTTCAATCATGGAATCCATCGAAATCAATCGCTGGACCAATTGTGTGTTGGCCATTTCAAGTGAAAATATAGCCACCCCAATATCTTTTTCAGCAGCATTTTTGGCCAGGGAGAGTGTAAAGGCTGTTTTTCCCATTCCCGGACGAGCGGCAACAATGATCAGATCGGATTTTTGCCAGCCATTTGTGATCTTATCGAGCTCTGAAAAACCTGTTGTAATCCCAGTCAGGCCTTCCTCTCGCTGACTGAGGATTTCAATTTCCTTCTGAACCTTGGCAGCCAGGGAGCCCACCCTTTCAAACCCGGTATTCAGGTTTTTATCAGTAATGTCAAATAGACTCTGCTCAGCAGAATCCAGCATTTCAAGGACATCTTTTGAGTCATCATATGCGTCCTTGATTGTAGATGTGGACACACGGATCAACTCCCGTTGTATATATTTTTGGAGGATGATGTGTGCATGAAATTCAATATTGGCCGCTGAAGCCACTTTATTGGTTAGATCCATGAGGTAATTCACGCCACCAACTTCTTCGAGTTTTCCGTTTTTTCTCAAGTCTTCGTGGACTGTAAGGATATCAATTGGCTTTTGATTCTCAAACAATCCGCGCATAACGGTGTAAATCTCCTGGTGGGCAGGCAGGTAAAAACTTTCAGGACTCAATTTTTCCACCACGATCGAAAAAGCATTCTTGTCAAGCATTACAGCTCCAAGAACCGCTTCCTCCAGTTCGACAGCCTGTGGCATAACCCTACCGTACATCAGTTGGTTCATATCCGATGTTTCCGATTTACCCTGAAAATTTCCCTGTTTCGCCATAAATGCTTTTCAAAATCTATACCCTGTGCAAAACTAACACATTATAATTATGACTCATGTTGAATTCGCACATCCTACCCTTTCACGTTGTGGAAATAATGTGGAATCCATGTGGATATTGGTTCGTGTAATGTTAGTTAATTAATGGAAATCATCACATAATAGTTTCTTATTATGTGTAAAACGGATGATATGAATTATTTCACTACAGGCAGGTCTTAATCATGGGGTTATCCATGGAACTGATATTGTGAGTAATTTTACAAAAAAAAATTAATTGTCCTTCCGGCCTACGTTGTTGAGTTTTTGAGCCACCCTTTCAATCACCTTTTCCTGCTTCTTGATTTCCACTTTCTTGTTATCCTGTTCCTCGAGATTGAGGTGAATATCATTTTCTGTTTCGACGATCTTTTGTTTTAATTTCTCAATATCTTCATGAAGGTCCTTGTTGCGCTTTTCGAGTTTTGACAAATCCTTATTCAAATTTTTCAGGAGGTTTTCTTCATTTTCAAGTTCCTGTCGGATAACTTCCCTGCGCACATCCAGGGACATCCTGTAGAGCAGGTCTTTAAATTGTTCCGCCTTCTCAGGTGCATTTTCCGAACTTATAAATTGTTGGCCATCATCAATATAGGTATAAGATGTCGATTGTCCTTTACCTTCCACAATTTTGAAATACACGGCGACAGGTGTCGTGGACACCAGTGAAATCTGGCAGGATTCACAATACCATTCCTTGGCCTTGCGATTGCGCTTAACCTTACCATATTCCTTGAATGCGTCTTCCCAAAAACTGCTGAGGGTTTTGGCATCAGCCCCCTCATGATCTATGATAAAGGCATTTTGTTTTCCAAGACTCATCATGCTCATATCTTCGGTGACCTGGGCGCAGATGGCTGTAGAAAAAAGGCTGAGTATAAAAAGGATTCTCATAATATTGATGTCTTTACTATTTGAACGACAATTTAATGGTTCGTCACAGGACAAGCTTATAAAATCGTGTTAATTCCCTAAAATTAACTTTAAAAAGTGTTAAATAAAAAAAGAGGCCTCAATGGGCCTCCTTCTCACAATTAGGTACAACACTATTTATGGGATCAATTGATCGTCATCATTTTGTATTCCAGCCTCTTGTTCCCTGTAATGAACTCTATGTAAATGACCCCGGAAGTCCGGATGTCATCACGATAGATTGAGAGACTATGGAAGCCTTCAGTATAAACGTCTTTGACAGTGTGCAAGAGTCTTCCGTTCACATTGTAAAACCGCCATACACCCTCTCCCTGATCCGGCATGAAAAACCTGATATCCGCCTTGTCGATCCATGGATTTGGATTTACACCCAGGATCCTGGCGGCTTTGTCTGCCCTGGTATCAAGACGCAGTGGAATGACAGCATGGCTTCGGTAAGCCTCAGCCTTTGTCAAGTCGGAAGTAATGGTTAAAATCTCTGACTGATCCAATGCTTCCTTTACGTATACACTGACGGCGAATAACGGGGCATCCTGTGCCATCATCATTTTTTCATCTGTATGCCAGCTCATGGTGGCCTGACCTTTGTCTGCGTTGTGAAGACTGAAATGATCATCACTCAATTCAAGTGATCGTCCCACAATATCCAGCACTTCTATCTGATCTGTATTGAAATTGAGTGTCATTTGCCAACCATAAATATCCGTAAAGTTCCGCCCATAGAACTCAATATCTACAATCTCCCCAGCTTCAATGTTCTTTGATTTTACTTCAAAAACCAGCGGCAGGTTGCTTCTTTCTTCTATGGGATGATGCTGTGCATGGGCAACGGCACTATTGTTCAGATCACCTATCTTGACGCCCACAAAATCAACATCCTTATCACTTTGTAAATCATCAATCGCATACATTTCAGGGAAGACCTGGTACCATGGATTGGATAATTCAGGAAACTCGTATGTTGCATCTACAAATCTCCACGATGAATTCTCCGGAAGAGCATCGTACACCCCGAGGATAAGCTTGCGCAACTCGAGGAGATCAAGGGCGCTGATATCGCCACTCTTGTTGACATCAGCAGCAATGAGCTTGTACGGGCTGTCAAGCATATCCAATCCAAGAATATGTCGTTGCATCAAAACGAGGTCAAGTGTGCTGACCCCATTAAGGTCATTGTGGTCTTTTCCAGGAACAACCTGGTATTGACCACCCAAAGGCATATTGTTGAACGCGTACTGACCTGTTGAGTCAGTGTTAACCTGCAGGCCATCTCCCAGGACGACAGTGACATCTTCAATGCTTTCGGCATACTCTGTGAATATATCACCTTGTACGATGACCAACTCCTGTTCACTGCATACGTTCACTTCATTGTTATCCTGGATATCAATGAAAGTATTACAATAATTCTGGCTTCCCGAGACAAGATCAGTCACCCAAAGCCTAATGGGTTGAACACCGATATCTGAGCAATCAAAGGTCACGCTTGTCACAGCTATATCGTTGTCAAGACTCAGCGCAATCGGATTGTTACACGTGTGGTAACTGCCCCCATCAAAGTCTGATGCCCATACAGTGACCATCTCCGCATCAGGGACACCATCACCATCGAGATCCATAGGCACGAGATCTGCGCTCAGACCACTGATACAAACAGGTATCGGTGCTTTGGTGCTTCTGATCTCAAAATCATAGCTGCATTCATTGACATTTCCGCAAGCATCAGTGACTGACCAAGTCACCATGTGAATGCCCACCGGATACAACCCTGTAACAGTGTTGTCACTGCCACTGTCATCAGCAATGCCATCCTTGAACAAGTCAATTGAATACAACCACACCAGTTCAGTTGCATCTGTACAGTCATCTGTCGCCGACTGCATCAGTGTCACTGGAATACCCTGACAATTGATATCCGTCGTTTCAAAGAGCAGATCCTGGCATTCACCGGTAAATTCCGGGATTGACGTGTTTTTAAGTATGATCACCTGGTTCCTGGACCACGTCGTGTAAGTACCATTGGCCTGGCTGCACCAGTCAATGACTGTCCAGGCTCGAATGATCTTCACACAAACACTATCAGATGTGACACTTTCATAAATCTCATCTTCATATTCCATTCCCAGCAAGCTGCACTGATCATTGCCCGAAATGAATGTCGGGAACGCATGCTGAACAGGCAGATCCTCTGGAGCAAGGTTGTCGACCCCACAATATTCAGACGTTGTGTAGTCCAAAGGCCAGACAATGTTATTGTTGCCATCAAAAGGATTGTTGTTTTCCACCGTTATGGTCTGTGTACAATGACGCAGCACATTTTCGTTCACATCTATTATTTCAAATAATCGTGTAATCGTTCCAATTCCACACTGGTTGATGTCGGTATTGACAGTCTCAACAATGCTTTCCATACTGCAGTTGTCGTTCGTTGTCGGCGATCCAAAGACCGTAGAGAGATTCGACAGATCGTAATTTTGCGTACAGTCTATCGTGACATCAGAAGGGCAGACCAGTTGAGGAACGATCTTGTCCTGAACCTCGACGGTCACCATGCATTCGTTATGATTACCCACTTTGTCAAATGCCCTCATAACAACCATAATATCTGTCCCCACATCAGTGCAACAGAATGTGACTGTCGGGCCGAATTCTGTATTGCCATTGGCACACGAGGTATTCATGCGTCTTGCGACAATCCTGTCCAAACCGCACTCGTCCCAGGAGCCATCGTCAAATGATTCTGAATTGACAACAGTATAGCCCGTCAGATCCAGGCTGACAATGGTAAAGTCATCACATATCGCAACCGGTTCTGTATCATCAACGACTGTCACATCGATGGTGCAGGTTGTCGTATTGTTACAGGCATCTGAGGCGATATACGTGACTGTATTGACCCCTACGGGTAATTCAATCAAACCGCCATTCTGGTCAAGTATGCCGCCATCGTATTGAATTCTTACTGTGACATCCTGACCACATCCATCTATTGGCTGGATGGCCGGGAGGTCAACATGTCCAAGGCAATTGTCGCCAGTGGAGACTGTCATATCCCCGGGGCAATCGAAATCCGGCCCTTCGTTGTCCACCACTTCGATGACCTGGATACTGCCAAAGGTGTTTTCGCCGGAGCACCACCATTCGCGGACTTCCCATGTCCGCATGATCTTCTTCACACAAGTATTGCCCGGGACAACATAATCTGTATATGTGGCCATTGTGTTGCAGGCCACCGAAGTCGTGTTGGGATACAGTGGTACCCCAGTGCCAGAACCTGTGAGGGCACAGAAGTAGCCATTGGCAAAACCAGGTGTACAATATATCGGTACGCCTGTTCCCATCCCTGAATTAGCCATCACACCAGGACCGGTCAAATCAGCCAAAGGCAATGGCGATGGATTGCCGTTCTCATCCAGCTCAAAGTCATCGGAGCAGTTGAGCGCGTTTCCATCAAACTGTCGTCTGTTTCCAGGAAATACAATATTTGCCAGGTCAACCCTCTCAGTATAGATGTTGTAAGTGCATTCAGCACTCGTGTTGCCAAATTCATCTCTTGCAACATAAGTCCTCGTCACGATGCTGGTGAAGTCAGGATCACAATCCAAAACTTCTACGACCTCATTGAGCAATACGATCTCAAAATCTGCACACACCTGGGTAACCGTAGGCTCGGGCAACAGATCGAGTCCACTACAAGCCACTGTTACGTCTCCAGGACATTCAAGCTGGGGCGGGAACTTATACTCAATGTAGGCATAGCCCCAACAGCTGTTGCCACACTCCGGTTCACTCAGCTTCACTTTTATGTTTTGACCCACATGCTCAAAACCAACCTTGTTGGATGGCAGGACATTGCCGAATTCATCCGTAAGTTCAATTTCATAATAGAAGTTACAATAAGGCTGAATGCCTTCGCCAATCATATTTGGCGTTATTTCGGCCATGCAGTTCTCATCAAGGCTCACATTGATCTGTGACTGGCACTTGAGGGAGCAGCCGCTGAGACATGGGAAAATCTGTGTCGGATCGTCATGTCCGCCTGTGTCCTCAAGTGCATCAGGATTTGTTGTCATGGGGTCTGTACCTGCATCTGAATGGTCCATAACCGGAATGCCAGACAACGATGACCCCGATCCTGTAGCCACATTGAACAATGCCCCAGGATCTACGGCCAGTGATGATTTGATCTCAACTGCAAATGTGACCACAATGAGGTCTGATGGTTCCAGTATCCCGGATATTCCATCAAACATACCGGGTGATCCTGCTCCAAATCCATCATAGCCGGGATTCAGCGTTGGATCAACTGCAGCAGTAGAAGCTGTAATTGCGGGCCCATTGCCCGGAGAAATGCCAATAAAGGCCGGTCCAAATCGAGACAAGTCGTCAAGGGCATCGATGATATTGATATTTGTCAGGTCAATGTTCCCTGTATTCTGCAGAACAATCTCCATCGTGACATCCTGGTGACCCGGAATTCCACTGGCCGGAGCTGAATACCCTACGACGGATTTAGCAACATTGAGTGCCGGAAATTCAAGGGGCGTCGGATCATCATGACCTCCACTGTCATTTGGCTCTCCGCTGTTTGTGCCCGAAGGATCGCTTCCGCTGTCTGAAAGATCCATGGATTCCATCATATTCAGTCCGTAACCTGAAGTAAAGGCCTGGTTGTACATGATATCTGGAATCATGTCATTGTCAGAATCAAAAGCATCGGGATCCACTTCGGCCACAACCTGTACTGTCACATGGTCAAATGGCTCCATTTCGCCATCAGTACCGATAAATATCTCATGGCCAGGCGCAACACCTGTATAGAGGGTATTGAGCGTAGGATTGGACATAGCCGTACTTGCAGTTATACGTGGATTAGCCACACCAAGTTCGGAAGGAGGGACAACTCGTACAAAACCATCCCCCAGGTTAACCGCAAGATCATCTTCGAGCATGATTTCCGTTAAATTGGTATTACCTTTATTGAATACCTTCAATTCAAACGTCACATCAATATTGCCCGGATATCCACTACGCGCGTTTTCGAAATGAACGATGGCTTTCGAACTCCTGATATTCGTAATCAACATGGGTGTGGGGTCATTGGATTCCCCCGAATCACCGAGGTCATCGGGATTGGTTCCTTCCGGATCATCTCCACTGTCTGATTCATCCGTCACTGTAAAAC
This sequence comes from Saprospiraceae bacterium, assembly GCA_041631795.1. Classification (GTDB taxonomy): domain Bacteria; phylum Bacteroidota; class Bacteroidia; order Chitinophagales; family Saprospiraceae; genus JBFKJL01. The sequence continues at coordinate 23,228 of JBFKJL010000005.1, forward strand.
TGTCAGGACCAGGACCCGTGACGGATATCAATGATTGATTAACCATTGGATCCGGCATGTTTGGCGCATGCGGGTCAACTTCAAGTATGAGTTCTACGGTCAGGCGTTCACCAGGTTTCAGAAGGCCTGATGTGCCGTCGAAGAATTCAATGTCCGGCGATATACCAGTAAATCCAGTTGCAAAATCAGGATTTGTTGTCGCCGTACTCATTGAGAAATAAGGATTTGATCCAATGCCCAGTTCCGCAGCGGGGACTACTCTTACAAATGCCGTTCCCAATAACCCTGCAAGGTCATCTGTGATCTGGATCATTGTCAAATCCGTATTACCGGTGTTTTCGACAATAAATTGCATCGTGACGTCAAATGTATTCGGATTGCCACTTGCTGAATTGGCATTTCCAAGTATGGATTTAGCTATTCCCGCACTCGGCAGATCAAATGGTGTCGGATCATCAGGACCACCGGTGTCGCCAGGTTCACCAGGGTTGCTTGAACCAGGCACGGTGCCGCTGTCTGATATGTCCGTAGCGATGGTTCCTGACGGGTCCTCGCCCGAGACAGTGGCCTGGTTGTACAATGGTACCGGGGTGCCTGCCGCATTTGGATCAACCTCTACAACAAATTCCACGGTGAGCTGTTCCGATGGCATCAGCTGACCGCTGTTGCCGTCAAATATGGAAGCCCCGGCTGACGAACCGTCAAAGCTGCCATTTATCGCCGGGTCCGTCGTTGCCGTTGAACTCACAATTACAGGGCCACCGATCACTCCAATGAAGGCCGGGCCGAATTGCGCTTCCATATCATCCTCCAATGTTATATTTGAAAGTGTAACGTTTCCATTGTTCGCGATTGCAAGGCGAATCGTGGCGTCCACATTCCCTTCTGTGCCACTTGCGGATTCCGCGACTGCGATGAGATCTTTTGCCACATCGATGGACGGTATAACAATAGGTGTCGCATCATCATGTCCGCCTGTATCCCCCGGAACACCGGAATTGATACCTTCCGGATCATGCCCGGAATCACTGACATCCGTGATCTCTCCATCACTGTAAGGAACACCCGTATTGGGGTTGACCAGTGGATCACCCGTGGCATTCACCGGCAGAGCGGATGTCATAACCTGGTTTTCCAATGGATCTGGAGCACCCAGGGCATTGGGATCAACCTCAACGACAAATTCAACACTCAGGCCATCACCAGGGTTAAGAATTCCGTCATTTCCTGTAAAGATTTCATGAGGGAAGACGCCAATTGAAGGATGCGTTGGGCTTCCTTGCACGCTCACGATCACTGGTGATGATTTTACTCCAATGTACGTGCTCCCCAATTGAAAGACAATATCATCGACCAGTTCAATGCCACTCAGGATAGTGTTTCCTGTATTCATCACATTGACGCCGAATGTCAGATCATAATTTGAATTGGCCAGTTTTGTGACACTGACAATTTCCTTGACAACATGAATTGATGGTATAGCCAGTGGCGTCGGATCGTTGGCTGTGCCATTGTCTCCATCTTCTGAACTGTTTAGTCCATCAGGTGTGACACCACTGTCACTATTATCAG